>JAHEDN010000311.1 GCA_024641225.1 Burkholderiales bacterium
GGGAGTCCGGGCGCGCGGAGCGCCCGGATCCGGGTTCACTTCGCTACTGGACGATGGGCGCCAGCGCGGCGTTGATGCGCGCGCCCTGCTCGGCGGTGATCATCGAACCGAGCACTTCGAGGAAACGCGGCTCCTGCACTCCGCTGACGATGTACTGCCAGCGATACGCCTTCAGCACCGTGTCGTGGATCTGCTGCGCCTGCTCCGACGTGAACGTGCCGCCGGCGCTGATCAGGAAGTAGTCGGTGTCCGACTTCGCCTGCGCCTGCAGGATGCCGTCGACCGCGCCGACCAGTCCGATCAGGTCATCGACCGCCTTGTCGCGCGCCTCGGGCGTGAGCTTCGCGTCTTCGCGCAGCCACTCCATCTCGTCCATGATCGCGTGCTGCGATTCCTCTTTCCAGTGGAACAGGAACACGTCCTTCCATAGCGACGAGAGCTCGTCGTCCGGCTCGATGCTCTGCCGGTAATGCGACTGCGTGAACAGCTCGATGTGGCAGGTCAGGCCGAGCACGGCCCACGTCGATGCCTGCAGCACCGCGCCGGCGACGTCGTTCGGCTGGGGCTTGTAGTCGTAGCCGGCCGGCATCCCTGCCGCGGTCATCTTCTCGAGGCGGCGGAACAGTTCCTGGTGCTTGAGTTCCTCGTCGGTGAAGCGCACCAGGGCTTCGAGCGCGACCTGGTCGCCGAGCCAGTGCTCCTTGCTCACCTCGAGGATCTTGGCGCCGATGAAGCGCTCGACCAGACCGAAAGTGTTCGCATACGTGCGGCCCTGAATCTGCGACAGAAACTTCTTCTGCTGCGCGTCCAGGAAGGTCAGCTCGTCGACCTTCGACAGGCCGTCGGGCAGGAACTTCTTGCCGAAATCGAACTGACGGCCGCGGATGACGTCGTCATCGATATCCCAGCGCACGCGCTTGGAGACCTCGATGCACTTGGCATAGCGGTTGGTATCGACGATGTGTTGTGTGGCATGTGACATGGCTAGCTCCTTTGTGGGTTGTGACAACTACGGGGGTGAAGGCTGTTCAGTACGCCGCGCCGTGCCCGACGGGCACACCGGCGCGAAGCCGGAACCACTCGTGCTCGACGACCGGCCGCCGGGTGGCCGCGACGCGGCCGACGGATTCGGCGTAGACAGAACCGATCTCCGACCGGGTCAGCCCCAGGTCGCGCAGCGTGTCGTCGTCGAGCGAATGCAACTGCCTCAGCTCGGCGGCATGACGTGCCCGCCGGCGAAGCAGGCGAAACAGCGCGACCGCGCGGCGCGCATAACGCCGCGCACGGACGACGGCGGAGGCCATCGGGTCACTGAGGTCGACGAACCCGGCGGGTTGCGACGCGGCCGCGCTCGCCTTGCCGTGAGGCGTGGCCGTCAGGTCACCGCCGAAGCCGTTGGCCGCTGCGGCGCGAATCGCCCACGCCTCGATCTCGGGGTGAACTCGCGGTGGCGAATCAGGCGCCGGCGAAGCGGCAAGCGGCTGCAACAGCGCCATCGGTGTGAAGTGGAAAGGCAGTTTGCGCATCTCGATCTCCCTGGTTCTCTAGCCCGGGAGCACCGCCCATCGGTGCTTCGGGAACCATGGAGCGCAGTGTGAAAACCGCCGGTAACCTCCGATGTGCAATTGCCGATCAGTTTGTTTCGCTGTGTAATCGCGGCCTGAATCACACTTCGCGTCCGGCCTGACGCAGGCCTTTCGCCATGAGCGGGAACAGACTTCTGATCGTCGACGACGACCCGGCCGTGCGCCGGATGCTCGTCGAGTACCTGCAGGGCCACGGCTTCGAAGTCGCCGAAGCCGACAGTGGCGCGGCGATGCGCGAGCAGCTCGCAACGAGCATTCCCGATCTCGTGCTGCTCGACCTCGGCCTGCCCGGGGAAGATGGGCTGAGCCTGGCGCGCTACCTGCGCGAGAACACCTCCTGCGGCATCGTCATGGTGACCGGCACCGCCGGCACGATCGACCGCATCGTCGGCCTCGAAGTCGGCGCCGACGACTACATCGCCAAGCCGTTCGAACCGCGCGAACTGCTGGCGCGGATCAAGAGCGTGCTGCGCCGGCTGCAGCCGGCGGCGAACGCCGCGTCGCAGGCGAGCAAGCGGGTGCGCGTGGGCCGCTGCGAGATCGATTTGGCCGCGCGCCGGCTGACCGACCGCGACGGCAACGACGTGGCGCTGACCGCAATGGAGTTCGACCTGCTCAAGGTATTCATCGGCCACCCGAACCAGGTGCTGACACGCGATCAGTTGCTGAACCTGACCCGCGATCGCGACTGGGAACCGTTCGACCGGTCGATCGACATCCGCATCACGCGTCTGCGGCGCAAGATCGAACCGGACCCGGAAAGCCCGCGCGTGATCCAGACCGTGCGCGGCGCCGGTTACATGTACGTGCCAGCGGCGTCGGACTGAGCGTCGCTTTGTAACCGGGCTGTTTCAGCGCGTTGCCGTTGGGTAACCCGGGGCGACGACAGGCGCCCTGACCCATAGACTTGCCAGCAGACACGAACGGCCGGCTGCCCGGCCGGAGTCGATTCGATGGAAGACGTCAGGCCTTCGCCGCACCGACTGAACGAGCTGCTCGCCAAGACGACGCGCGCGGCAGATGCAGCATCGACCGTCGAAGGTCCGGACGTGTTCGGCGGGCTGGCGGAGCACCTTGCCGACATCCTGGGAGTCAGCGCGACCATGATCGCCACCGGCGTCGCGGAGCGCCCGGGGTTCATGCACGCACGGGCGACCTGGCTCGACGGCCGACTGCTGAAGACTTTCGAATACGACCTGGCACAGACCCCGTGCCACAGCGTGATCGGGCGACAGTCCCGCTTCGTGGCGAGCGGTGTCCACGATGAATTCGCGCCGGGAACGATGTTCCATGCCAAGGGCCTGGACAGTTACGCGGCGCGGTCGCTGCTCGACAGCGCCGGGCGCCAGCTCGGGCTGATCGTGGCGATGGACCGGGCACCGATGAGCGACGCCGCGGTGACCGAGGCCGTGCTGCGGATCTTCGCCGTTCGCGCTTCCGCCGAACTCGAGCGCGAGCGCAGCCAGGCGGCACTTGCGGCGAGCGAGGCGAGTTACCGCGCGATATTCGACGCCAGCGAGGACGCCATCTTCGTCCACGACTGGGCGTCCGGCGCCATCCTCGACGTCAGCCCTAAGGCCAGCGAGCTTTACGGCTATCCGCGCGAGGCGCTCAGGCGGCTGCGCGTCGGCGACATCAGCGCCAACGTGCCGCCGTACACGGAACAGGACGCCGTGGCACGCATCGAGGAAGCAAAGCAGAGCGCCGGTCCGGTGCGCTTCGAATGGCGCGCGCGGCACCGCAACGGGCACCTGATGTGGAACGAGGTCACGCTCAAGCGCGCCGAGATCGCCGGCGAACCCCGCGTGCTCGCCTTCGTGCGCGACACCACCGAGCGAAAGCGCGCCGAGGAGGCGATCCGTGCCAGCGAAGAGCAGTACCGCGCCATCTTCAACGCTTCCGTCGACGCGATGGTGCTATGGGACTCGGATTTGCGACGTGTCGACATCAATCCGGCGTACGAGCGCCTGTTCGGGCTCACGCGTGAACAGGTCCTTGCCGGGGTCGGATTCGAGCATCTGCCGATCGAGTACACCGAATACCGCCGCAAGCTGGTCCAGCGCACGCTCGCCGGCGAGCGGTGCCAGGCCGAACTGGAATCGGTTCGCCGCGACGGCCAGCGCCTGCATGTCGAGGTGCGCACGATCCCGATACAGCACGGCGGCAGGCCGCACGTTCTGGCGATCGTGCGCGATATCACCGAACGCAAGGAACACGAAGAAGATCTGCGGCGAAGCGAAGGACGCCTGCGCGCGACCGTCGAGGCGGCCCTCGAAGCCGTCATCGGCAT
This sequence comes from Burkholderiales bacterium, assembly GCA_024641225.1. Taxonomy (GTDB): domain Bacteria; phylum Pseudomonadota; class Gammaproteobacteria; order Burkholderiales; family Burkholderiaceae_F; genus JADJWR01. The sequence goes on from JAHEDN010000311.1 coordinate 3,877, forward strand.
GGACAGCGACGGCAACATCGTCGAGTTCAATGCCGCGGCGGAAAGCTGCTTCGGGCACCGCCGCGACGACGTGGTCGGCAAACCGCTGGCCGACCTGATCATTCCGCAGCGCCACCGCTCGAAGCATGTTGCCGGCATGGAGCGTTACCTGCGCACTGGCGAGGGCCCGTTTCTCGGCCGGCGCGTGGAGGTCGAAGCACTGCGCGCCGACGGCTCGGAGTTCCCGGCCGAACTGGCGATCGGCGTCGCGCGCAGCCGCGAAGGCCCCATTTTCATC
>JAHEDN010000312.1 GCA_024641225.1 Burkholderiales bacterium
GTCGGCTGGGTCACGCTCGGGCCGAGACGCGATTTCGCGAAACTGCAACGCTCACCGGTCATGAAGCCGGTGGACGATCTGCCGGTGTGGTCGATCGTCTGCTTCGTCGTGCCGGCGCAGTTTCGGCACCAGGGCGTCGCCACCGCGCTGCTCGAGGGCGCGGCCCGCTACGCGCGCCGACGCGGCGCCCGCATCCTCGAGGCTTACCCGATCGACAAGGCCGGACCCGCGCGGGACGACTGGCTGTGGCACGGCGCAATGTCCATGTACGGCAAGGCTGGCTTCGTCGAGGTCGCACGCCGCCGGCCCGAACGGCCGGTGGTGCGACTGAAATTGACCTGACGGCCGCCGTTGGCCGTGCGCTGCGGACGCCGGCGCGTGGCCGGCGCGGCTGCTACCGCTGTCCTTCTCCGCCCTTCGCCGACTGCAGCAGGCGCACCGCTTCCTCGGCACGCGAGCGCATGTGGCCATGGCGGCCCTCGGGCGCCATCGACATCTCCGGAACGATCAGCGAATACATGATGTCGCGGATCGAGATCAGGCCAAGCACCTGAGCACCTTCCTGAACCAGCAAATGGCGATAGCGATGCGTCACCATCAGCTGCAGCGCCTGCTCGACCGCCGTGCCGGGCGCCACGCTGCGCACGTTGCGGCTCATCACGTCGGCGACCTTGGTCGACTTCGGGTCGCGCTGCTCGGCGACGATCCGCTTCAGTACGTCGCGCTCGGTGAAGATCCCCTCGATGGCGCCGCCGGCGCCGCGGATCAGCACCGCGCCGACCTCGCGGCCGCTCATGATGTCGACCGCCTCGAGCACCGTGGCCGATGGAGCGACCGCGACGAGTTCCTGCAGTTCCTTGTGCCGGATCAGATCACCGACGCTGTAAGTGGCCATGCTCGTTCTCCTCGTGGTCGCCGGTCGCGAGCGGCGCGATCATCCCGCGGCCCCGCTGCCGGCGTGTTGGTGTCTGCAAGCGTTCCCGCGTGCGCAGGGATGAGGCCCGCGCCGGCGAACTGCCGTGAAGCTTCGCGTGTCCGCCATGGCGCGCCTTGACCTGCATCAGCCGGAGAACGATCGCGCGGTGAACCGACGCGTACGGCGGGCGGCGTGCGCAACGTGCGCTCCCCGCGCTAGCGCTGGTCGATGTCGCGGCCGGTGATTGCGCGTAGCGCATCACGGTACTTGGCGGCCGTCATGGCGATGATCTCCGGCGGCAGATCCGGCGGCGGCGGCGCCTTGTTCCAGGGCTGCGCCTCGAGCCAGTCGCGCACGAACTGCTTGTCGTAGCTGCGCGGCGAGACGCCGACACGGTACTCGTCGGCCGGCCAGTAACGCGACGAATCGGCGGTCAGCACCTCGTCCATCAGCCGCAGCGTGCCGTCGCCGTCGATGCCGAATTCGAACTTCGTGTCGGCGATGATGATGCCGCGCGATTCAGCGTACTCGCGCGCAACGCCATAAAGGCGCAACGCCGTGTCGCGCAGCCTGGCGGCCAGGTCCGCGCCGACACGAGCGGCCAGCTGCTCGAACGGGATGTTCTCGTCGTGCGTGCCGAGCGCGGCCTTGGTGGCCGGCGTGAAGATCGGCTGCGGCAGCTTCCCGGCCATCTGCAGGCCGGGCGGAAGGGCGATGCCGCAGACGCTGCCCGTGGCCTGGTAGTCCTTCCAGCCCGAGCCGATCAGGTAGCCGCGCACCACGGCTTCGGCCGGAACCGGGTCCAGCTTCATCGCCACGACCGCGCGCCCGCGCACCTGCTCGACCTCGTCGGCCGCGACCACCTCCTCGGGAGGAACATGGGTCAGGTGGTTGGGCACGATGGGGCCCAACCGGTCGAACCAGAAGTTCGACATCGCGTTGAGCACCTTGCCCTTGCCGGGAATCGGCTGGCGCATCACCACGTCAAACGCGCTCAGCCGGTCGGTGGTGACGATCAGCAGCCTGTCGTCGCCAACCGCATACGAGTCGCGCACCTTGCCGCGGTAGACCAGCGGCAGCGAACGGATGCTGGTCTCGAAAAGCGCTTCGTCCATCGTCGTCTTCTCCTCCACCCGGGCGCAGTCTAGAGGACCGGACGCCGCGCTCGTCAAAGCGCGAAGCGCGCGACGAGGATCGCCGTCCAGGTGCCGCCCGCGAGCAGCAGCGACAGCATCACCGCCGCGCTGCCGTAATCCTTGGCGCGCTTGCCGAGCGGATTGATCTCGAGGCTGTCGCGGTCGATCGCCACCTCGATGGCGGTGTTCAGCAGTTCGACGATCAGCACCAGCACGACAACACCGATCAGCAGCGCTTTCTCCACCAGCGTCACCGGAAGCCACAGCGCGGCCGGGATCATGATCGCCGCGAGGATCAGCTCCTGGCGGAACGCGTCCTCGTGCTGCCAGGCCGAGAACAGCCCGTCGGTCGAATAGCGGGTCGCGTTGAGCACCCGCCGGATGCCACGGTGCCCCTTCAGAGAGCGGCTGTCGGCTTCCGGGCCAGGGCGCGACGGGGTTCGGTTCGGCTCGTTCACGCGGCACTCGCGGGAGACGTCTTCTTCGGGCGCGATGATAGGCGCCCGGTCTGGTCAGGCAGGGGCCGCTTTGGCCGGCACCACGCCGGCGAACTGCGCCGCGATCAGGGCCTCGCCCTGCTCCAGCACGAAATAGCGCAGCGCTTCGGCGGCCGGCGAAAGCGGCTTGCCCTGCACGTTGACGATGTGCCAGCGGCGCATGATCGGCAGGCCGATGATGTCGAGCACGGCCAGCTGCCCGGTCCCGATCTCCATTCCGCAGGTGTGCAGCGACAGGAAAGCCAGGCCCATGTTGGCGATCACCGCCTGCTTGATGGTTTCGTTGCTCGCCATTTCCATCACCTGCGGCGGCGCCAGGTGGTGCTCGCGGAAGAACTGTTCCATCGCCGCGCGCGTCCCCGATCCGGGTTCGCGAACGATGAACTCCTCGCCCCCGAGCACGGCGGGGGCGAGGTTGCGCTGGCTGGCCAGTGCATGCTCGGGCGAGGCGACGACGGCGTGCGGATGAGCGGCGAACGGCTCGGCGCGCGTGTCGAGTTCGCGCGGCGGGCGGCCCATCACCGCGAGGTCGACCTCGTTGTCGTGCAGTTGCCGCACCAGCTGCTCGCGGTTGCCCACCGCGAGCTGCATCTCCACGCCGCGGTGCTCGGCGCGGAAGCGGGCCAGCAGCCGCGGCAGGAAGTACTCGGCCGTGCTGACCATGCCGATCGTGATCCGGCCGGCCTCGGCGCCACGCAGGCGCGCTATCGCGTCCTCGGCCTCCTTCAGGGTCGCCAGCACACGACGTGCGTAGACGAGCATGTACTCGCCGGTCATCGTCAGCGCCACCGCCTTGGCGGCGCGCTCGAACAGCGGCAGCCCCACCGCCTTTTCCAGCTCCTTGATCTGCATGGTCACCGCCGGGGGGGTCAGGTGCAGTTCCTCGGCGGCCTTGGCAAAGCTCAGATGGCGGGCGGCCGAACAGAAGGCCCGCAACTGTTTCAGGGTAGCGGCTCGCATAAGAATTTCTTAATAAGACATTGCAGATAAGTGAATTTACCTTAATCAACCACTTCTCTAAAGTGCCTTTACAGGACGATCAACACGAGGAGAAAGCGATGAACAAACCGGCTGAGGGCGGCCTGGCGGCCGACGCCACCCAGATCACGGACGCCAAGAAGCGCTACAGCGCGGGCGTGCTCAAGTACCGGCAAATGGGCTACTGGGAGCCCGAGTACCAGCCCAAGGACACCGACACGATCTGCCTGTTCCGCATCACGCCGCAGGAAGGCGTGGACCCGGTCGAAGCCGGCGCCGCGGTGGCGGGCGAATCGAGCACCGCAACCTGGACCGTGGTCTGGACCGACCGGCTGACCGCTTGCGAGAACTACCGCGCCAAGTGCTACAAGGTCGAGCCGGTGCCCAACCGGCCGGGCGAGTACTTCGCCTGGGTCGCGTACGACATCATCCTGTTCGAAGAGGGCTCGATCGCCAACATGACGGCGAGCCTGATCGGCAATGTGTTCAGCTTCAAGCCGCTGAAGGCGGCGCGGCTGGAAGACATCCGCATGCCGGTCGCCTACGTGAAGACCTTCAAGGGGCCGCCGACCGGCCTGATCGTCGAGCGCGAGCGACTCGACAAGTTCGG
>JAHEDN010000313.1 GCA_024641225.1 Burkholderiales bacterium
CAGCGTGAGGTCGATCGGCGGCGTGACCTTGATCGCATCTTCCTTGCCGCTGACGCGGAAGTTGGTCAGCTGCTTGGTGCGCGTGGCATTGACGACGAGGTCGTTGTCACGGCTGTGGATACCGACGATCATGCCCTCGTACACCGGGTCGCCCGCCTTCACGAACATCCGGCCACGGTCGTCCAGCTTGCCCAGCGCATACGTAAAGATCTCGCCATCGTCCATGCTGATCAGCACGCCATTCTTGCGGCTGGCGATCTCGCCGCGATAAGGCTCGTAGCCATCGAAGATGTTGCTGATGAGGCCGGTGCCGCGCGTCAGGTTCATGAACTCGTTCGAAAAGCCGATCAGTCCACGCGCCGGAATGCGGTACTCCAGCCGCACGCGTCCGCGGCCGTCGGTTTCCATGTTGACGAGGTCGCCCTTGCGCTCGCCCAGGGCCTGCATCACGCCGCCCTGGTGCTGGTCTTCCAAGTCCACCGTGAGCAACTCGATCGGCTCGCAGCGCTCACCGTCGATCTCGCGGAAGACGACTCGCGGCTTGCTCACCGCCAGCTCGAAGCCCTCTCGGCGCATGTTCTCGAGCAGGATGGTGAGGTGCAGTTCGCCGCGGCCGGAGACCTCGAAGATCCCGTCCTCGTCGGTTTCGCGCACCTTCAGCGCCACGTTGGACTGCAGCTCTTTCTGCAGCCTGTCCCAGATCTGGCGACTGGTGATGAACTTGCCCTCGCGCCCGGCCAGCGGACTGGTGTTGACGCAGAAGTTCATCGTCAGCGTCGGCTCGTCGATCTTGAGCATCGGCAGAGGCTGCGGGTCGTCCACGCTGGTGACCGTGACGCCGATGTTCAGGCCCTCGATGCCGTTGACCAGCACGATGTCGCCCGGACCGGCTTCGGTGGCTGGCACGCGCTCCAGGCCGTGGAACTTCAGCACCTGGTTGATGCGGCCTTTGTAGGACTTGCCGTCCGGGCCTTCCATCACCAGTACGTCCATCGCCGGCTTCAGCGTGCCTGCGTTCACGCGGCCGACGCCGATGCGACCGACGTAGGTCGAGTAGTCGAGCGACGAGATCTGAAGTTGCAGCGGAGCCGCCGGGTCGCCCTCGTGGGCAGGCACCTGCTTGAGGATGGTCTCGAACAGCGCGTTCAGATTCGTGTCCCACGGCTCGCCGGCAGGGCCTTCGGTCAACGAGGCCCAGCCGTTGAGGCCGGAGGCGTAGACCACCGGGAAGTCCAGCTGATCCTCGGAGGCACCGAGCTTGTCGAACAACTCGAAGGCAGCGTTGATGACGTAGTCCGGTCGGGAACCCGGCTTGTCGACCTTGTTGACGACGACGATCGGCTTCAAGCCCAGCGCCAGCGCCTTCTTGGTGACGAAGCGCGTCTGCGGCATCGGGCCTTCCTGGGCATCGATCAGCAGCACCACGCCGTCGACCATCGACAGGGCACGTTCGACCTCGCCACCGAAATCGGCGTGGCCCGGGGTGTCGACGATGTTGATGTGCGTGCCCTTCCACTGCACGGCGCAGTTCTTGGCCAGGATCGTGATGCCGCGTTCACGCTCGATGTCGTTGCTGTCCATCACGCGTTCGGCCACCTTCTCGTTCTCACGGAAGGTGCCGCTCTGGCGAAGCATCTGGTCCACCAGCGTGGTCTTGCCGTGGTCGACGTGGGCGATGATGGCGATATTGCGGATCGGTTGGGTCATGGTTGTTACGCGAGGATCGCGCTTACCTCGAGAGGGGAAAGAAGGCGGTCGGCGATCAGTTCGCCGGCCGTGATGTGGGCGCTGCCGAGAAAGGCGCGTGGTTCCGGGCCGTAGACCCGCACCGCCGGCGCATCGGCCTGCGCCACACGCCGGCGCAGGCCGGAGAGGAAGCGGCCGGCCTCGTCATCGGGCAGGCGCAGCGCCGGCCAGTCGGTCAGCAATGCGTCCGGAGGCAGAAGGCGCGCCTCGCGTTCGACCTCGGTCAGCGTCGCCAGGGTCTCCAGCGTGACCGCCTGGTCGATGCGCATCGGCCCGGTCCCGGTACGGCGCAGCGCCGTCAGCCAGGCCCCGCATCCGAGCGCTTCACCGATGTCGGCGGCCAGAGTCCGGATGTAGGTGCCCTTGCTGCAGACGACGTCGATCACGAGGCAGCCATCCTCCCACTCGACGATGTCCAGCCGATGAATCATGACCGGGCGCAATGCGCGCTCCACGGTCTGCCCGGCGCGCGCGTATTGGTACAGCGCCTTGCCGTCCTTCTTCAGCGCCGAATGCATGGGCGGGAGTTGCTCGATGGCGCCGCTCAGCGCGGTACAGGCCGCTTCGACCGCCGCACGGTCGAAGTCGATCGGGCCACCCGCGGTGATCTCGCCTTCGCCATCGCCCGTGCTGCTGCGCTCGCCCAGCCGCACTGTGGCGCGGTAGGCCTTGTCGGCATCAAGACTGATCTGGGAGAACTTGGTCGCTGCGCCAAAACACAACGGCAGCAGTCCGCTGGCCAAGGGATCGAGCGTTCCCGTGTGCCCGGCCTTTTCCGCGCGCAACAGGCCCTTGGCCTTTTGAAGCGCGTCGTTGCTGGTCCAGCCGATCGGCTTGTCGAGCAGCAATACGCCATGCAGCGGGCGGCGTGGAATGCGGGTCTTCATCAATCGTCCTTCGCCCGGTTGGCATTGGCCTTGGCGATCAGGGCCGAGATGTCGGCAGCGCGCTCGGTGGTCTTGTCGTAGAGGAAGTGCAGTGTCGGCACGGTATGGATCGTCAGGCGCTTGAACAATCCGTTGCGCAGATAGCCGGCGGCCTCGTTCAGCGCTTCCGTGCAGGCGTCGTTGTCACCCAGCAACTGAGAGAAGTAGACCTTGGCATGGGCGTAGTCGGGCGTGACCTCGACGCTGTTGAGCGTGATCAGGCCGATGCGCGGGTCCTTCAGCTCACGGATGAGCTCCGCCAGGTCGCGCTGGATCTGGTCCGCGACGCGAAAACTGCGGTTGGGTGTGGCTCTCTTGTGACGCATGGTGACTCCCTAAGTACAAACCCCGCCTTCGTTTCGGAAGGCGGGGTTTGCTGCTCGAGCGCAAATCCGCCTTACAGCGTTCGGGCGACTTCCTTCACCTCGAAGATTTCGAGCTGATCGCCTTCCTTGATGTCGTTGTAGTTCTTCAGCTTGATGCCGCACTCGAAGCCTTCCTTGACCTCGCGAACGTCATCCTTCATGCGCTTGAGCGATTCGATCTCGCCGGTGTAGACGACGACGTTGTCGCGCAGCAGGCGGAAGCGCGCGTTGCGCGTGACCTGTCCCGCAGTGACCATGCAGCCGGCCACGGTGCCGATCTTGCTGGCCACGAACACGGTGCGGATCTCGGCCGTGCCAATGACTTCCTCGCGCTGTTCAGGCGCCAGCATGCCGGTCATGGCCGCCTTCACCTCGTCCACGGCGTCGTAGATGATGTTGTAGTAGCGCAGGTCGATGCCCGTGTTGTCGGCCAGCTTGCGGGCACCGGCATCGGCGCGCACGTTGAAGCCGATCACGACTGCCTTGGACGCTATGGCCAGGTTGATATCGCTTTCGCTGATGCCGCCTACGGCGGCGTGCACGATCTGCACCTTGACTTCGGCAGTCGAGAGCTTCAGCAACGACTGGGCCAGCGCTTCCTGCGAGCCCTGCACGTCGGCCTTGATGATCAACGGCAATGTCTGCGCCTGACCTTCGCCGATGTTCTCGAACATGTTCTCCAGCTTCGAAGCCTGCTGACGGGCCAGCTTGACGTCGCGGTACTTGCCTTGACGGAAGGTCGCGATCTCGCGTGCCCGGCGCTCATCGGTCAGCACCATGAAGTCGTCGCCGGCCTGCGGCACTTCGGTCAGGCCCTGGATCTCCACCGGCAAGGACGGCCCGGCTTGATCCGTGGACTTCCCGTCTTCGTCGAGCATCGCACGCACACGGCCGTAGCTGCTGCCCGCGAGCACGATGTCGCCCTTCTTCAGAGTGCCACTCTGCACGAGCACCGTAGCCACCGGGCCGCGGCCCTTGTCCAGCCGGGCTTCGATCACGAGACCCTTGGCCGGCGCGTCGGTGGGTGCCTTCAACTCCAGCACCTCGGCCTGCAGCAGCACCTGCTCGAGCAGGTCGTCCACGCCCTGACCGGTCTTG
>JAHEDN010000314.1 GCA_024641225.1 Burkholderiales bacterium
CGCGTACATCATCCAGCTCTGCGTGGCCACGCCCCAGGCGATGAACGCCAGCACCCACGAGCCGATGCCGGCCAGCGCCATCCGCCGTTCGCCAAAGCGGCGGATCAGCCGGCCGAGCAGCACGCCCTGCACCAGCACCGACATCAGGCCGACGACGAACAGCGACAGACCGCTTTCGCGCGGGCCCCAGTCGAAGCGGAAGTTCGTGTACAGCACCCAGTTGGTGTGCAGGATGAACTGCGCCAGGTTGATGAGCCCGTAGACGACGACCAGCGGTCCGACGCCGTGCAGCCGCGCCAGTGCGGTGAGCGAGCCGATCGGATTGGCGCGCGCGATCGCGAACGGCTGCCGCCGCTCGCGCGGCAGCGATTCCGGGAGCACGAACCAGCCGTAGGCAAAGTTGGCCAGCGACAGGCAGGCCGCGGCGTAGAACGGCAGCCGCACGTCGATCGCGCCGAGCACGCCGCCGGCCGCCGGGCCGATGATGAAGCCGACGCCGAACATCGCGCCGATGCGGCCGAACTGCCTGGCGCGGTCCTCGGGCGGTGTGATGTCGGCCAGGTAGGCGTTGGCCACCGCCAGCGTGGCGCCGGTGGCGCCGGCCAGCATGCGCGCGGCGAACAGCATCCATAGCGACGTGGCCAGCGCGGCAACGAGAAACAGCGTGCCGAGACCGGCAATGCCGATCAGCAGGATCGGCCGGCGCCCGTAGCGGTCCGACAGCGCGCCGAGTCCCGGCGCGCACAGGAACAGCATCAGCCCGTAGGAGGCGGCGAGAGCCCCGTACCAGTAGGTTTGCGCCTCGCGGCTGGCGGTGAATTCGCCCACGAGGACCGGCAGCACCGGCAGCATCAGCCCGACGCCGATCATGTCGATCAGCACCGTGATCAGGACGAACGGGATGGCCGGCCGGCGCGACACGTCGGGCTCGGTCAGGGCGCCGGCATCTCCGTCACGCCCGGCTGCGCGCGGCAACGGTCGAGCCAGCCGCGCACCGCCGGATAGCCGGCCAGGTCGAAGCCGCCTTCATCGGCGCGGTGCGTGTAGGCGAACAGCGCGATGTCGGCGATCGAGAACCTGCCGGCAGCGAAGAACGGCTGCCGCCCCAGGTGCTGCTCCATCACCGCCAGCGCCGCGCGTCCGCGCCGCGTCAGCTCGGCAAGGCGCGGGTCGTCGTTCTGCTTCTGGAACATGCGGATGAAGCGCGCCACCGCGATCGCCGGCTCGTGCGAGTACTGCTCGAAGAACATCCACCGCAGCGCCTGCGCGCGCGCCAGCCGGTCGCCGGGCCAGAGGCTGCTGCCGTCGGCCAGGTAGCACAGGATCGCGTTCGATTCGGCGAGGAACGTGTGATCGTCGATCTGCAGCACCGGCACCTGGCCGTTCGGGTTCATGGCGAGGAACTCGGGCGTGCGCGTCTCGCCCTTCAGGATGTCGACCTCGTGCCAGCGGCAGGGCAGGCCGAGCACGTCGAGCGCCAGACGCACCTTGTGGCAGTTGCCGCTGCTGCTGGTCCCGTAGACGCGATGCGGCAGCAGCGGCGGGAGGGGATGCGGCATGTCAGCTGGCCTCGGAAAAAAGGTGGATGACGACCACGCCGGCGAGGATCAGGACGATCCCGACAATCTCGCCGGCCTCGAGCGTTTGTCCGAACAGCCGCCAGCCGATCAGCGTGATCAGCGCCATGCCGACCCCGGACCAGATCGCATAGACGAGGCTGATCGGGATCAGGCGCAGCGCGCGCGTCATGGCGAGGAAGCAGACCAGGTAGGCGATGACGACGACGACCGACGGCCCGAGCCGGGTGAAGCCCGCGCTTGCCGACAGCGCGGAGGTGCCGGTGACGCCGGCGACGATCGCGATGCCGAGAAACAGGTAGGCGGCCCAGCGCCTACGTGCCGGTCGCAGCTCATGGATCGACTCCTCGATGCGCGCGCCCGCGGCGGCAGCCAGGTCGGCCAGCGGCTCGTGTGCGCCCGGCTCGACGTCGAAGAGTTCGTGCGCATGCGCGCCTTCCGGCGCCGACGGCGGACGCGAATCGGATGCGTCGCTCAACGCGCCCCCGCGCCGGAAAAGACCTGGATCACGACCACGCCGGCGACGATCAACGCCAGTCCGGCGAGCGCCGGCGCGTCGAGGCGCTGCTTGAACATCACCCATCCGATCAGCGTGATCAGCGCCACGCCGACGCCCGACCAGATCGCATAGGCGATGCCGACCGGGATCACCTTGAGCGCGAGCGAAAGGAAGTAGAAGGCGGTGCCGTAGCCGACGGCGACCACCAGCGAAGGCAGCGGCCGCGTGAAGCCCTCCGCCGCCTTCAGCGCCGAAGTGCCGATCACCTCGGCGAGGATCGCGATCGCGAGATACAGATAAGACATTCAGGTACCGCTCAAGGAAAGATCGCGTCGCCGGCCCGGACGGCCATCGGTGCGCGCGGTCTCAGAACGGCCCCGTGGCCAGCCAGCGCTCGATCTGTGGCAGCCGGTCGTTGCCCCAGAACATCTCGCCATCGACGAAGATCGTCGGTGCGCCGAATACACCGCGGGCGATCGACTCGTCGACCAGCGCTTTCAGCTTGTCCTTCACCGCCGGCTCCTGCATGCCGCGGGCGAGTGCCACCGGGTCGGCGCCGACCTCGGTCGCCAGAGTGCCCAGCACCTCGGGCTCGGCCAGGCTGCGGTCCTGCGAGAAGTAGGCGCGGAACGCGGCGTGCAGGAAGCGCACCGCCATCTCCTCGTCCTGCTGCTGCAGCCACAGCAGTGCCCGCGCGGCGCCGACAGTCGGGATCGGGAACCTGCTCGGCTGCCGGAACGGCACGCCGGCGAAGCGCGCGCTGCGCTCGAAGTCGTGAATGAAATAGCTCGCCTTCGGCGGGACCAGTTCGGTCAGCGGCACGCCGCCGGTGGTCCTGAAGATCACGCCGAGCAGGGTCGGCTTGTAGTCGACCTTGCGGCCGTGACGCGCGGCCAGTTCGTCGATCTTCTCGCTGGCGAGATAGGAATAGGGGGAGGAGAAATCGAACCAGAATTCGATGGGCGTGGGCATGTGGAGTCTTCCGCTGCGACTGGGTCTGTGCCGGAGGTCCGGCGCGATCGATGCGGCCGCATCGCAGGTCTGGCGAGCGTCGGCACGAAGGGCCGATTGTGCCGCAGTCGCCGCCTGCGTACGATGCTCGCGGCAGGAGCGGACGCAGTGCGAAAGCGGAGGTCGCTGTGGCGTGGTGGTGGGCGGTGCTCGCGGTGGTGGTCGTCTACGGCATCTGGGTGTTCAACCGTCTGGTCGCCGATCGCAACCTGGTCGCGCAGGCGTTTGCCGACATCGACGTTCAGCTGAAGCGCCGCGCCGACCTTGTGCCGCGGCTGGTCGAGATCGTGCGCGCGTATGCCTCCTACGAGCGGGCCACGCTCGAAGCGGTGGTCGAACTGCGTGACCAGGCGCGGCAGGCGGCGGCGCGCGACATGCCGAAGGGTTCGCACGCGGAACGGCTGGCGGCCGAGACCCGGCTCGGGGGTGCGCTGGCGAACGTGCTGCTGCTGCAGGAAAACTATCCGCAGCTCAAGGCCGATGCGAACTTCCGCGACCTGTCGGCGAAGCTGGTCGAGGTCGAGGACCACCTGCAGCATGCGCGCCGCTTCTACAACGGTGCGGTCAAGCAGTACATCACGCGGCTGCAGACGTTTCCCGAACTCATCGTCGCGCGGCTGTTTACCTTCAGCGCGCCGGCGTTCTTCGAGACCGACGATCGAGGCAGCGTCGAGGTGGCGCTGTGAGGCGGCTGCTGGCGCTGCTGCTGCTGGTCGTCGCGGCGGCCGCGGGCGCGCAGGAAAGGATCATCGATTTCCGCAGCGACGTCTCGATCGCGGCCGACGGCGAACTGACGGTGACCGAGACCATCGAAGTGCGGGTCGAAGGCCAGGTGATCAAGCGCGGCATCCTGCGCGACTTTCCGACCCAGTACCGCGACCGGGCCGGCAACAAGGTGCGCGTGCCGTTCGACGTGATCAACGTCACGCGCGACGGCGCGGCGGAAGACTACGCGGTCGAGACGCTCGCCAACGGCGTGCGCGTCCGTATCGGCAACCGCGACGTGCTGCTGCCGCGCGGCGAGCACACCTACACGAT
>JAHEDN010000315.1 GCA_024641225.1 Burkholderiales bacterium
ACTGGCGCGCCTTCGACCACTTCGCCGACTGAGCGCGGTGGCTGCCGCATGTCAGAGAACGCGACCACGTTGAAGGGCAGCAACGGCGACGCCGGCACGCGGCGGCCGACGCTTCGCTTCATGCTCGCCTCGCCGTGGCACCTGATCGCACTTGGCGCCGGCAGCGGTCTGCCGCGTGCCGCGCCGGGTACGTGGGGGACGCTCTTCGCCTGGCTCCTGTTCCTGTGGATCGATCAGTGGCTCGATGCTTACTGGTGGGGGCTGCTGTCGGGCGTGATGCTGGTCATCGGTTCCATTGCCGCGCAGATCACCGGGCGGCGGCTGGGAGTGGCGGATTCAAGCCACATCGTGATCGACGAAATCGTGGCCTTCTGGGTCGTGCTGCTGCTGCTGCCGGGCGGCGCGGCGCAGGGGGGAGCGTGGCTGGTCGCCGCGTTCGTGCTGTTCCGCTTCTTCGATATCGTCAAGCCGCCGCCGATCCGTGCGCTGGATGCGCGCTACAAGAACGGCGTGGGCGTGATGGCCGACGACCTCGTTGCGGCCTTCTACACGCTGCTCGTGCTTGCGCTCGGTGTCCGGCTTTGGGGGTGAGGCGATGACAGCAGCGGAAAGAATCGTTGAACTGGCGGAGATGCTGGGCGGCCGGCTCCGCGCACGCCGGATGTGGCTCGCCACGGCGGAGTCTTGCACGGCGGGCGGTGTTGCCTATGCAGTGACGCAGGTGGCCGGCTCAAGCCGCTGGTTCGATCGCGGTTTCGTGACCTACTCGAACGCAGCCAAGCGGCAGCAGCTCGGCGTGAACTCCGCCGACCTTCGCCTGCACGGCGCCGTCAGTGAGCCGGTGGCGAGGGCGATGGCCCGCGGCGCCCTTGGTGCCAGCGATGCCCAGATCGCCGTGGGGATCACGGGCATCGCCGGGCCCGGCGGCGGCAGCGCAGACAAGCCGGTTGGCCTGGTGTGTTTCTCATGGGCGCTCCGACGGGCCGGCGAACTGCGGTTGCGCACGGAAACGCGTCACCTGGGCGGCGACCGTGCGGCGGTTCGCACCCAGGCCATCATCGTCGCGCTTGAGGGGCTGCTGCAGATGCTTGCGGAGAATGCCGATGTCTGACTGGTTCGAGGGCTTTGTGCAGGAGCGCCGGCGTGTCGGCGACGTTTCCCTGAATCTGCGACACAACCTGGCTGATGCTGCCGGCAGGCCGCCGCTTCTGTTGCTGCACGGGTTCCCGCAGACGCACGTCATGTGGCACAGGGTTGCGCCGGTCCTCGCCAGGGACTTCGCGCTCGTGCTGCCTGACCTGCGCGGCTATGGCGACTCGGACAAACCGGCTTCCGATGCGACGCACGCCGCCTACAGCAAGCGTACGACGGCCGCCGACATCGTGGCGCTGATGCGCGTGCTCGGCTTCGAGCGCTTTGCCGTCTGCGGACACGATCGCGGTGGCCGCGTCGCGCACCGGATGGCACTCGACCATCCACGATCGGTCGAGCGATTGATGCTGCTCGACATCTCGCCCACGCTGACCATGTACGAGCGTACCGACATGGAGTTCGCGCGCGCTTACTACCACTGGTTTTTTCTGATTCAGCCCGAACCGTTGCCGGAGAGGTTGATCGGCGCCGACCCGGTCTTCTACCTGCGCAAGAAGCTCGGTGGCTGGGGCAGCCACGGCCTCGAAGTGTTCGATCCGCGAGCGCTCGCCGAGTACGAGCGTTGCATCAGCGATCCGGCGGCGATTCACGCGATGTGCGAGGACTATCGCGCGGCAGCATCGATCGACCTCGGGCACGATCGCGCTGATGCCGACGTAGCGCGCATCTCCTGTCCGCTGCGGGTGCTGTGGGGCGAGCGCGGCGTCGTCAATCGGCTGTTTGCGCCGATCGCCGACTGGCAGGCGAGGGCGTCTGGTCTGGTGGGTGGGCGATCGACTCCGGGCGGGCACTACATTGCCGAGGAAACCCCCGAACTGCTGGCGACCGAGATGTTGTCCTTCTTCTCGCCGCAATGAGTGGCGGCGGCTCTTTGTCGCCGGCGGCGGGATTCACCAAGGGAACTGTCGAAAGTCCTCGGTTGCTCCGCGGGCAGCCCGGTCAGGCGGCTTGCGCCATCGGCAGCTGGTGCGGCGGCAACCGGTGTTCCTGGACACGCAGCCAGAAGTCCGTTTCGCTCGGGCTGCGCAGTAGAAATATCTGCAGATGCGCCAGGGCCGGCGTGCTTAGCAGTCGATGCACGTGCGACGTCCAAGCCATGTGCAGAAGGCTGTCACGGACGTCTGCCAGGCGCGGCGACTGTCCGGGTAGCGCTGCCGCGCCGAGCCTGGCGCGCAGCCCTCTCGCCCAAGCCCGTGCCACGGCACGCGGCGAGTAATGCAGCCAGACGGCGGTATCCGCGACCTGGAACATAGCGCTGAACAGCGCTCCGACAGCCGCCGTGGCGACCCAACCGTGCTCCTTGCTCAGGCCGGCCGGCGAGTCCGGCGTGGTGATGCAGGGCACTCCCAGTCGCCGTGCCAGTCGGATTGCAGTGCAGTGGCTCCACGCGGTGCCTAAAGCGCCCGGTTGACCGAGAACCACGATCCGCATCATGGTAATTGCACGGCGCCGCCGATCCCTTGTGCCTAGGGGCCTAGGCAGTTAGTCAATACTTACTGCGCAATGGTATCCATGGGCCGCGTCTTGCGGCCACAGCACCTCACGCAATTGGGGGATCAGTCGTTGACGGGACGCAACAGGCGGAGTTGACCTCAGCGGCTCGCCTTCGCGCTGGCGCGGATTGCGTCGAGCGTTGTTCCGGGAGTGATGATCTGCGCATCTGTGCGCAGTTCGATCAAGGCCGGCAGCTTCCTCGAGCGCGTGAAGTCGATCGCCTCCGCGAGCACCGGGGCAAACTGCGCGCTGGATTCCACTACCTTGCCGAATCCGCCGAAAGACTGGGCCATGAGGTCGAAGCGTGGATTGAGCAGGTCGGTGCCTATCACCCGCGCCGGATAGTGCCGCTCCTGGTGCATTCGTATGGTCCCGTACATGCCGTTGTTGAATACCAGGATCAGCACGCCGGCCTGATACATCGCCGCTGTCGCAAGTTCCTGCGCGGTCATCAGGAAGTCGCCGTCACCTGCAAAAGTCACCACCGTGCGCTCGGGCGCCAGCAGCTTGGCCGCAATACCGGCGGGCACGCCGTATCCCATGCTGCCGGCTGTCGGCGCAAGCTGCGTGCGCAACCCGCCGTAGCGCCAGTAGCGGTGCGCCCAAGAAGAGAAGTTGCCGGCGCCGTTGGTGACGATCGTGTCCGCAGGCACGGTGGCCTGCACCATCTGCACGATCTGCCAGAGATCGAGCCGCGGCTTGTCCGTGCCGTAAACGGGCGCCTGGGCCTGCCAGGCTTCGTATTCGGCGCGCGCCTCGCGGGTGGCCGTGGCCCAGGTGGGTGACTTCACCGGAATCATCCGCGCCAACCCGGCGGCAAAGTGCGGCATGCCAGAGGCGACCAGCATCTCCGCCTGATACACACGCCCGAGTTCTTCTGCGCCTTGGTGGACGTGGATCAGCGTTTGCCGCGGCCGCGGCACGGCGAGGAGCGAATACCCACTGGTGGTCATTTCACCCAGGCGCGGGCCAATTGCCAGGAGGACGTCCGCCGCACGGACGCGCTGCGCCAGCTTGGGATTGATGCCGATGCCGACATCGCCGACGTAGTTCGGGTGCCGGTTGTCGAACAGGTCCTGGTAACGGAATGCGCAGGCCACGGGCAGGTGGTTGGTCTCGATGAAGCGGCGCACGTTGTCGCAGGCCGCTTCGGTCCAGCCCGTGCCGCCGAGCAACACCAGTGGCGCGCGCGCCTGGCCAAGCAGCCGGCGGATCTCTTCGATCTGCGCATCGGCAGGCGCCGATTGCACCGGCTGGTGGCAGAGCGCGTCTTCGACCTCGGCCTCCTGCTCGAGCAGATCCTCCGGCAGGGCCAGCACGACAGGGCCAGGCCGGCCGCTCGTGGCCGCCTGGAAGGCATGGGCAACGTACTCGGGGATGCGGTCGGCGCGGTCGATCTGCGCGACCCACTTGGCCATCTGGCCGAACATCCGGCGGTAGTCGATTTCCTGGAACGCCTCGCGTTCGACGAAGTC
>JAHEDN010000316.1 GCA_024641225.1 Burkholderiales bacterium
GCCGCCGAAGGCAGGAAAAACGGCCAGCAACAGGAGCGCCGCCAGCAGCGGTGCCGCGCGCAGCAGCCTTGCCGCGCCGAGCGGCGTGCCCGCGCGCGCGGTTCCGGGTGCCGTGGTGGGCAGGTTCATGGCGCAGTGATCAACCGACCTTGAACAGCCCTTCGGGCTTCCATAACAGCACGGCGGCCATCAGCAGGTAGACGAGCAGGCCGGCGACGGCCGGGAACAGCACCTTGCCGAAGGTGTCGACCAGGCCGACCAGCAGCGCGGCGACCAGCGCGCCGCGGATCGAGCCGATGCCGCCAATCACCACGACCACGAAGCACACGATCAGCACCTGGTTGCCCATGCCCGGATACACCGAACTGACCGGCGCGGCGATCATGCCGGCCAGCGCGGCGATCGCCACGCCGATGGCGAACACCACGCGGTAGAGCAGCCGGATGTCGATGCCCATGGCGCGCACCATCTCGCGGTTGCTGGCGCCGGCGCGAACCCGCATGCCCAGCCGGGTGCGTGTGATTACGAACCACATCGCAAGGGCCAGCGCAACGCACACCGCCGAGATGAACAACCGATAGACCGGGTAGCTCAACACGTCCGACAGCGGAATGCTGCCGGCGAGCCAGGCCGGCGCCGGCACGCCATGCACGTCGTCGCCCACGATGATGCTGCGCAATTCCTCGAACACCAGGATCAATCCGTAGGTCATCAGCACCTGCTGCAGGTGCTCACGCTCGTACAGGTAGCTGAAGAACAGCCACTCGAGCAGATAGCCGAGCAGCACCGACAGCACGATGCCGACGGCCAGCGTCGCGAAGAATCCGCCGCCCAGCCAGGTTTCGACCCAGGGTGCCAGCGCGTAAGCCATGTACGCGCCGATCATGTAGAAGCTGCCGTGGGCGAGGTTGATCACGCCCATGATGCCGAAAATCAGCGTCAGCCCGCTGGCGACGAGAAACAGCAGCAGCCCGTACTGGACTGCGTTCAGGCACTGGATAAGGAAGGTGGCGGTGTCCATCGGCGCGGCAGGGCCGGCGGCTGCCGGCCCTGCTCAATGCGTTCGTTCGTAACTGGCCGCGCCGACGGCGCGAGGGCGCGGGCTGCGCCCCGCCGCTACATCTTGCAGCCGCGCGCCGGATCGGCCAGCGCCTTCGCTGCGATGCCGGCGACCTTGTTCTGCTTGCCCTCAACCTTGCGCAGATAGATGTCCTGCACCGGGTTGTGCGCCTTCGACAGCTTGAACGCGCCGCGCGGACTGTCGATCGTCGCCTTCTCGATCGCCGCGGTGAACTCGGCGCGCTTGCTCACGTCGCCCTTGGCGCCCTTCAGACCGATCGCCAGCATCTGCGCCGCGTCGTAGCCCTGCACCGCGTAGACGTCCGGCTGCAGCTTGTAGGCCTTCACGTACTCGAGGCGGAAGGCGTTGTCACGTGGCGTGTTCAGGCTGTCGGCATAGTGCAGGGCGGTAAAGATGCCCTGCGCGGCATCACCCTGCGCCTCCAGCGTGCCGTCGGTGAGGAAGCCCGCCCCGTAGAGTGGAATGGTCTTGTTCAGCCCGGCGGCCGCGTAGTCCTTGACGAACTTCACGGCGCCGCCGCCGGCAAAGAACGTGTAGACGATGTCGGGCTTCAGTGCCGCGATTTCGGTGAGCAGCGCCTGGAACTCGACATTCGGGAACGGCACCGTCAGGTCCTTGACCACCTTGCCGCCGCCCTTTTCGAAGGCCTCCCTGAAGCCGCCGACCGATTCGTCGCCAGCCGCGTATTTCCAGGTGATCGTGACCGCGGTCTTGTGCTTGCGCTCGGCCGCGACCTTGCCCATCGCGTAGCCCGGCTGCCAGTTGGAGAACGACGAGCGGAAGATGTTCGGCGCGCAGAACGGCCCGGTGACCGCGTCGGCGCCGGCGTTGGGCACGATCAGCAGCGTGTTCGAATCGCGCGCCGCCTTGGCCATCGCCATTGCCACGCCCGAGTGCACGGTGCCGACAATCACGTCGACCTTGTCGCGGTTGATCAGCTTGTTGACGTTGTCGGTGGCCTTGGCCGGATCGGATTCGTCGTCGACGACGAAGTACTCGATCTCGCGGCCGCCCAGCCTGCCGCCCTGTTCCTGAACGTACAGCTTGAAGCCGTTGTCGATCGCGGTGCCGAGCGCGGCGTAGGTGCCGGTGAACGGCAGCATCACGCCGACCTTGAGCTTGGCCTGCGCGTGGGCGGCGCCGCCGACGGCGAGCAGGGCGGACGCCAGCAGGGCCGCCAGGGTGTTACGACGTTTCATGATGTCTCCTCTCGCTGTGTCGTTGGTTGCTGCGCGACCGCCATCGTCGATGCCGGCCGATGAAATCAATTGTCGCCCGTATCACGGCCTCGGGCCGGTCGCGGTGCGGGGAATGGGCACAGTCGTCGAGCTTCAGCACCTCCGCCTGCGGCAGGCGCGCGGCCAGCCCGTCGACCTGCGCCATCGTCCCATATTCGTCATTGTGCCCTTGCACGGCGAGCACCGGAACCCGGATCGAGGCCAGCAGTTCCTCGATGTTCCAGTGGCGGAATGCCGGGTCGAGCCAGATGTCGTTCCAGCCCCAGAAGGCCGAATCGACGTCCGCATGGTGCCGGGCCAGACGGCTGCGCAGGTCCGTGCTCGCGTAGGCGTACTTCGCCTGCTCGATGCTTTGCACCGACAGATCCTCGACGAAGATGTGCGGCGCCAGCAGGATCAGCCCGGCGACGGCGTCCGGAGTCGTGGCCGCATGGATCAGCGCGATCGACGCGCCGTCGCTGTGGCCGAAGAGCCAGGGCGGATCTGTCGCCACGTCGACGCCGGCCGCGGTGAGGAACTGCGGCAGCACCTCGCGCGCCTGCTCGTGCATGTACTCCGGCGTCCAGCGCTCGCCGTGCGGCCGCGGCGTCGAGCGGCCGTAGCCGGTGCGCGAGTACACGAGCCCGCGGCAACCGGCCGCGGCGCACAGCTGCGCCGGGAAGTCCTTCCACATCGACGCCGAGCCGAGCCCTTCGTGCAGGAACACCAGCAGCGGCGCCGACCGCTCCGCCGTGCCGACCCAGCGGTACTCCAGACGCACCGGTCGACCGCCCTGGCTCACATCGGCAAACCGGATCCGCGCGTCGGCGGAATCGGCATTCATTGCGTCTGCGCTTGTCTCGCCCGCCATGCGCGGTTCGCGGAGCATTTCGTCAGCGCCGCGCCTGCTCGCTCTCGCGCAGCCGGAAGCGCTGGATCTTTCCTGTCGCGGTCTTGGGCAATTCGTCGATGAATTCGAGCAGACGAGGATACTTGTGCGGTGCGAGCCGGCTCTTCACGAACTGCTTCAGTTCCTCGGCCATTGCCTCGCCGGCCTTGCCCGGTTCCTTCAGCACGACATAGGCCTTCGGCCGGGTCAGTCCGTTCTCGTCGGTCACGCCGATCAGCGCCGCCTCCAGCACGGCGGCGTGCTGCACCAGCGTGGCCTCGACCTCGAACGGCGAGACGTACTGGCCGCTGACCTTCAGCATGTCGTCGCTGCGGCCGGAATAGACGTAGTAGCCGTCGGCGTCGCGCTCGTACTTGTCGCCGCTTCGTGTCCAGCCACCCTGGAACGTCGCGTCGCTCTTCGCGCGATCCTGCCAGTACATCAGCGCCGAGGACGGACCGTTGATATATAGATCGCCGATCTGGTTTGCGACCTCGATCGTGCGTCCGGACTCGTCGCGGATCTCGATTCCGTAGCCTGGCACCGGCTTGCCCGAGGTGCCGTAGCGCACGTCGCCCGGCCGGTTGGAGATGAAGATGTGCAGCATCTCGGTCGAGCCGATGCCGTCGATGATCTCGCAGCCGAAGTGCGCGGTGAACCGCTCGCCGATCTCGCGCGGCAGCGCCTCGCCGGCCGACGAACAGAGCCGCAATGCCACCGCTTCCTTCGCCGGCAGGGCGGGCGAGGCGAGCATGCCGGCGTAGCCGGTCGGTGCGCCAAAGAAGACCGTCGGCCTGCGCTCGGTCCAGCGTTTGAAGATGGCCTCGGGCGTCGGCCGTTCGGCCATCAGCAGCACCGTCGCGCCGACCGACAGCGGAAAGCTCAGCGCATTGCCGAGTCCGTAGGCGAAGAAGAGCTTCGCCGCAGAAAAG
>JAHEDN010000317.1 GCA_024641225.1 Burkholderiales bacterium
GATCGGTGGCTTGGCCGCCCTAAATTGGAGTGCGTTGATGGCGCCGGCGCCGATTGATCTGTTGGTCGCCCGCATCGACGCGCCGTTTGGCTTGGTGATGCTTGGGCTCACCGGTCTGCTGGTTGCCCTGTTCTTCATTGCCACGCTGCGCAATCAGATCGGCGCATTGCTCGAGAACCGCCGCCTGCTGAAGGAGGTGCAGCGCGTGCAGTCGCTGGCCGACGCAGCTGAGGCCTCGCGCGTCGCGGCGCTACAGCAACTGATCGAAGCCGAATTTCGCCGTCTCAACGAGCGTCTGGACGCGCTGCGCCCAGCGGCAGCGTCAATGGCGCCGCAAGCGCAGAATTTTTCAACGACCTGACGGAGTAACCTGATGAGCGACAAACAGCCCCCCAGCCAGACGCTGGACGAAATCGAGTTGGCAGCGCTTGATGACCTGGCACGGCGCGTCGAGGATATCGACAACAGCTACCGCGCCGTCGCCGAGAAGGTCGGCCAGCTGTATCTGCGTGCCGATGAGCAGCATCTCGATGCGCTGACAGCGCAACTGGACAAGCCGATGCGCAACGCGTCCGAAAACGAACAGACTTTTGCCGCGCTGCTCGACGAGCTGAAGATGCAGCAGAACCGACGCAAAGCAGCCCGCTGAGGCACATACAGCGCGGCGCCCGTTTCCCCACCGACACAGGACACCGAACATGCAGTTTCCGAGCATCTCCAAAGTCCGCCTATCCGCTCTCGCAGTCATCACCGGCGCGTTCATTGTTCTAGCGGGCTGCGCCAGCAAGGGCGAGGCGCCGGTCGCGCAACTGGCCACCGCGCGCGCCTCGATCACGCAGGCCGAAAGCGCCGGCGCCTTGCAGTCGGCGCCAGTCGAAATCCTGGCTGCGCGTGACAAGCTGGGCCGGGCCGAGGCCGCGGTTCGCGAAGAGCGGTACGCGGAGGCGCGCCGACTGGCCGAGGAGGCAGAGGCCGATGCCGAACTGGCTGAGCGCAAGACGCAGGCGGCGAAATCCGCTGCAGCGGCGGAGGAACTCGCACGAGGCAATGCGGCGCTCGAAAAGGAACTCGAGCGTCGTGCACGCCCCTGACCCTTCGACGGGTGCTTTTGAGCACCAGATCACAGCCACCTGGCCGCATCGACGGCCTGGCTTCGACTCCGTTCAATCTGACCCAGGAATGCAACATCCATGAGAATCTTTCGCAAGAAATCCGTTCGAACTGCGCTCGCGCTGGCCGGCGTCACCGCGCTGGCGGCCTGCGCCTCGACGCCGCTGACCAACGCGAAACTCGATGAAGCGCGGGCTGCCTATGAGCGAGCGGCCGCCGACACCCAGGTGGCGCGCAGCGCGCCGCTCGAATTGCAGCGCGCGCAGGAAGCGCTGCAGCGTGGCGATGCCGCGCTGCGCGCGGGCGAAGAACCTGTCGACGTCGACCACTATGCGTATCTGGCCCGGCAGCGCACTGAAGCGGCGATACAGGCCAGGAAGCTCGCCGATGCCGAGCAGGCGGTCACCGAGGCGCGCGCCCAGCGCGACCGCATCCTGATCGAGGCGCGGGCCCGCGAGGCCGACGCGCAACGCAGTGCGGCCGAACGAGCCCGCAGCGAAGCCGAGGCCGCTCGCCAGCAGGCGACCGCAGCACAGACCCGCGCCGCCAAGCTGGAGGCCCAGTTGGCCGAAATGCAGGCGCGCAAGACTGATCGCGGCATGGTGCTGACGCTGGGCGACGTGCTCTTCGATACCGGTCGGGCCGAACTGAAGGCGGGCGCGATGCGCACGATCGACCAGTTGGCGATCTTCTTGAAGGAAAACCCGGAACGTACCGTGCAGATCGAGGGCTATACCGATTCCACCGGTTCCGATGCGCTCAACCAGACGCTGTCGGAGCGCCGCGCAGATTCAGTGCGCTTTGCCCTGCTCGATCGCGGCATCGACATACGGCGCATTGCGACGCGCGGCTTCGGCAAGTCCAACCCGGTGGCCAGCAACGACACTGCCGCCGGGCGCCAGCAGAACCGCCGCGTCGAGATCGTGATCTCCGATGCCAGCTGACCGACGCGGGATCATCGGCATCGGCATCGGCCTGGCCGCCGCCGCATTGCTCGGCGGCTGCGTTGTCTACGAGCCGGTGCCTGTCGGATACAGCCAGCCGTCGAACTTTGATCGGTCATGGAACGCCGCCGTGTTCGCGATGCGCGAGCAGGGGGTCGCGATCAGTCAGGAGGATCGCGGCGCCGGCATCGTCCGCGGAACCCGCGGCGGCATCAACGTGACCGGCACCGTGCGCACGCAAGCAGACGGCAGCGTCCGGGTGCAGTTCGACACGAGCGGCGCGACGGGCAGCGACCCGACACTCATCGACCGGATCACGCGCAGTTACCAAGCCTACATGGGACGATAGGCGGCGGCCCAATCCCTGCGCTTACTTCCGCTCGGGGCTGAGTCCCAATTCCCTGGCAAGCGCCTGGGCGCTGGGGTCGTCCGGATGCACAGCCAGCAACCGTTGCGCCGTGGCCTGCGCCTGCGCCCGCCGCCCCGTATCGCGCTGCATCAACGCCAGCGCGAGAAGCATGTCGCGGTCGGCAGGCCAGCGCTTCAGCGACCGCTCGAGCGCGCGGAGCGCCTCGGCGTCGCGGCCAAACGAATTGAGCGCGACCGCGTGGACGTAGGCATAACGGGCGTTGTCCGGCGCCAGCTGCAGCGCGCGCTCGAGTTCGCCAAGCGCGCGCTCCGGCTGCTTCAGCCGCACCAGCGTCAGGCCGAGCGCGTAGTGCAACTCCGCGTTCTTCGGCGCCTGGCCGATGCCTTGCTCGAGCACCCGCGCTGCCTCGGGGTCGCGCCCCTGCAGGCGCAATGCATCCGCCGCATTCACAAAGGCCGGGACATAGGCCGCATCCAGTGCGCGCGCGCCGGCGAACGCGTCAGCCGCCGCGTCGAACGCGCCCTGGTTCGCGTAGAACTGTCCGAGCGTCACCCGCGCTTCCGGGCGGTCCGCGTTGTACCTCTGGGTGGCGACGAACTCGTCGGCGGCCTTCGACCACGCGTTGCCCAGCGGAGGCGGCAATTGACCCTGCAGCTCGGCCAGCACGCGCGCCGCCTCAACTCGAACCGACCGCAACGGATCCGCGAGTAGCGCCCCGACCGCGCGCGCCCGGTCCGCCGGCGGCAGCGCTTCGGCGGCGTGCGCCGCGGCCAGTCGGACAAGCGGCTGCGCATCGGCCGCCGCGCGAGCAATCGTCGCCGCGTCGACGGCGCCCGCCGCGGTTGCGCGCGCGAGCGCAGAGGCACGAACGATGGGAACGGCAGCCGAATCGTCGGCGATCGCCACGAGTGCGGCTCGCGCGCCCGGCGATCCTGCCTCCTCGCCGTCATGAAACACCGCCGCAAAGTTCTGGAATCCGACTGAATCGCGACCAAGCCAGCCGCGCACAGCCGCCGCCGCCCACTTCGCTTCCTTGTCGCGATGGCATCCATTGCAGGCGTTCGGCGTGCCGATCGCAACGCTCAGATCCGGCCGAGGTACACGCATGCTGTGGTCACGGCGCGGATCGATGACCATGTAGGTCGTCGCCGGCATGTGGCAGTTGGCGCACTGTGCGCCGGCCGAGCCCGCCGCATGGTGATGGTGCGCCGGCGCATCGAACCTGGCAGGAGCATGACACTGGGCGCAGACGGCATTGCCATCGGCCCGAAGCTTTTGCGTATGGGGGTCGTGGCAATCGCTGCAGGTCACGCCTTTGCGGTGCATCCTGCTCTGCAGCCACGAGCCCCAGATGAAGACCTCCTCACGCTGCTGCCCGTCGGCGTGATACAGGTCAGGCGTGAGCAGCGCGGGCAGGTAGTGATCCAGGAAAGGCTTGCCGGCGTGATAGCCCTCGGCGATCTGCGCGCGCCGCGCATGGCACTGGGCACAGACCTCGATTTCCCGCTCTGAGGTGCGCGCCACGCTGCGCGCGGCGATGCCGGTGCCGGGGTCGATCGCCCAGTTCACATCGCGACGTTCGTCGAGCGCGATCGTGAGGCCCTTGCGGAGATCGGCAGGCTTGTCCTTCGCCCAGGCCACGTGTGCCGAACCGGGCCCATGGCAACCCTCGCATCCGACCGAGAGTTCG
>JAHEDN010000318.1 GCA_024641225.1 Burkholderiales bacterium
CTGGCGGAACGCGGCGTACATGATCGCCAGCAGCTGCAGTCCCGAGTAGTTTCCCGGCAGCGCTTTCAGCACGTATTTCGACGCCGGGTCGGCGATGTCGATTCCGCATTCGCTGAGCAGCGCGATTTCGAGCGCGATCTCCTCGCGCCTGCGAGGACCGAGTTCGTCGAACCGGGCAAGCGCGCCGGCGATATATCGCACGACGTCCATGCGGAGTTCGCCGTGGTCGACGCAGCGGATGCTTGCCTGCGCGATGCGCGTGCGCAACTCCTTGGCCCGGCGCACGAGCGGCGAGTCCGGAAATCGCGCGATCAGGTCGGCGCAGAGCCGGTCCGCCTCGGGCAGATGATCGCGGCCAAGTGCTGCGAGGCGCTGCGCCAGTTCGAGGATCGACAGGGGATCGTCGGAGCGCTGGCGCAGCGCGGCGATCTCGTCGAGGGTTGCGTGCGTTTGCGGGGCGCGCGGCATGGTGGAAAGTCTATCGGCACTGCTTACCCGGAACGACGGCGCTACAGTGTCAGCGCCCGTCTGATCGGGCGCTTCAAGGAGGATCGCGCGTGCGTGCAGGCATTGCCGGGAACGGGGGCCGCCCATGTCCAGCTGGTTGACCAGCGACAGGAACCCGTTGCAGATCGATGCCGTGCCGGTGCCCGGCACGCCGGGGCTGATCGGCATGACGCTTTGCCCGGGCAAGAAGGATCCGTATGCCGTGTTCGGAACCTGGGACCGCGACCTCGCGGCCGACCTGCAGGCGATCGGCGACTGGGGCGCGTCGGCCGTCGTCAGCCTGATGCAGGAGCACGAGTTCAAGCTGCTGGGGCTGGCGGATTTCGAGGCACACGTCGCGCCGCGCTTCCGCTGGCACTGGCTGCCGATCCCGGACGGCGGCATTCCGGACGAGGCGTTCGATCAGCAATGGGCGGGTGCCGGCCCGGAGCTTCGCGAGCGGCTCGTCGCCGGCGAACGTTTGCTGGTGCACTGCCGTGCCGGGCTCGGCCGTACCGGGCTGATCGCCTCGCGGCTGCTGGTCGAGTTCGGCATGACGCCGCTGCAGGCGCTGAACGCAGTGCGCCGCGCACGGCCGGGCACGGTCGAGACGATGCTGCAGGAGCACTACGTGCTGCGGCTGGTTCAGGCCGGCGGAGGCGGTGGGCAGGCGCCGCAGTGATGGCTCGCCGGTTCAATGCCCGTCGAGCTTGTGCCTCCGGCATGCCACCCACAGCGTGAGGTCGTAGCCGATCTTGAGCAGCCCGCAGGCCAGCAGCGGAGCGGCGAACCAGCCGGCGGCGAACAGCCACCCGGTGAGCGACGGACTCAGCGCGGAGGCCAGGCTGCGCGGCACCGCGGTCACGCTGGCGGCGGCGGCACGCTCGGCCGGCGTCACCGCGCTCATCACGTAGGCAGTGCGGGTCGGCACGTCCATCTGCGACAGCGCGGCGCGGAAAAACAGCAAGCCGAGCGCCAGCGGCAGGGTCGGCGCGAATGCGGCGCCGATCAGCGCCAGGTTGGCCGGGATGTGCGTGAACACCATCGTGTTCAGCAGGCCGATGCGGCGCGCGACCCAGGGCGCGGCGAGCATCGACGCGGCGGCGAGCAGGCCGGTCCAGAAGAAGAACGCGCCGGCCGCGGCGAGCGACAGGTCGAAGCGATGCATCAGCCACAACGACATCAGGCTGTTGAGCACCAGCCCGCCTGCGAACGAATCGACCGAGAACAGCAGCGCCAGCTTGAAGACGATGCCGCGCGATGGTCCGAGCGCGGACTTCGGCGCGCTGGCGTCGGCGTGTTGCTCGGGCAGGCGGCGATAGAGCGCGAGCAACACGATGCCGACGGCCGCGTAGCCGGCGAACATGAGGCGCAACGCGGTGACCATTTCGATGCCGGCGCGTGCCGACAGCCAG
Organism: Burkholderiales bacterium; assembly: GCA_024641225.1. Lineage (GTDB taxonomy): Bacteria > Pseudomonadota > Gammaproteobacteria > Burkholderiales > Burkholderiaceae_F > JADJWR01. The sequence continues at coordinate 1,902 of JAHEDN010000318.1, forward strand.
GCCGGCACGGCGGCGGCGAGCGCGCCGCAGGCTGCGGCGAGCGAGGCGAGCAGACTGTAGCGGGCGAAAAGCTGCGTGCGCGCATCGCCGTGCGCCGCGCCGGCGAGCTGCGCGTGCTCAAGCGGCAGGAACACGCTGACGTCGCCGGAGCTCGGATTGAGCGTGCCGACGAACGCCACGGCGAGCAGCGGCCAGAACTGCGAAAGCCCGGCGAAGCCGAGTCCGGTGGCAGTCATCAGGAGCGCGGCGGCCAGGAGCAGCCGGCGCTGCGCGAGGCGATGGCCCCAGGTGCCGACGGCGAGCGTCATCAGGGCCGAGCCGAGCAGCGTGGCGGTGCTCAGCACGCCGACCGTCCAGACGTCGAAGCCGAGGGCGAGCAGGTAGGCGGGCAGCAGCACCGCGACGTAGCCGTCGACGAAGGCGCGCAGCGCGCGGCCGGCGACCAGCGTCGAGGCGAACGGGTCGGCGCCGCGGGGCGTGAGAAAGTGGATCAACGCCGGTCCAGCCGTATCCCGACCGGCGCGGCCGTCAGGTAGCCGACCGCCGCGCCGAAGCGGTCGCGGTAACCGGCGCGGATCAGCGGATCGAGCACATGGCGTACCTCGTCGTGCAGGCCGCGCTGCCAGTCGCCGGGGTGCTGGAAGTTGCTGCCGACGTAGGACCAGCCATTGAGTGCGTCGACCGCGTGCAGGCCGGTCGATTCGGCGCCCGCCGGGCACGACAGGATGCGCACGAGTTCCCGGGTGTCGACCTGGTAGGCCCAGAGGAAGTTGTTGACGTGCGTGTCGCTGTCCTCGCCGATGAAAAGCGTGCGCAGCGCTTCGGAGAAGCAGAGGTTGTCGGGCGTGGCGACGCGGTCGGGGTGCGCGTAGTTGCCCAGCGCGTCCTGCTGCCGGCGCTTGCCGCCGCCGTAGTCGACGGCGACGAGTTCCGGCACTGCGGCCATGTCGACCGGCACCCACGCGCTGGAGATCGCGCGGCCTTCGCTGTCGGCCTGGCCACCGCGCAGATTCAGTGCATACACCGCGCCGGAGTACGGGCCTTCGACGCGGATGCCGCCGGAGCCGTCGGTCATCGGTGCCTCGATGCGCGAGATGGCGACATAGGCGATCCGGTCGCGTGCATTGACCGCCACGCCCTCCATCTTGGTGAAGCCGAGGCTGCCGCCTTTCAGCGCCGCGTAGCGGTGGGTTTCCAGAAACGCGGCGGGCTGGTCCATGCCGGGCTTCAGTCGTACCCAGTTGAATCCGCCGTCGTACGGAATGCGCGCGTACCCGGCCTCTCCCGGCGCTGCAGTTCGCACGTCCATGATGTCGGCGGCGCGGATGCCGCCGTCGATCAGTGCCTCGACCTCGCGGCTGGATGCGGCACCGAGGCGGATCCACGCGAGCCGCGCCGCGCCGGGCCCCCGGCCGGAGGTCTGCTGCCACCGCGCCACGTACAGCGTGCCGCTGGAAAGATCGCGGGGCGCATCGGCGACGAACATGAACAGGCCGCCGTTGTCCCAGTCGTCGCCCATCAGCACGGTGCGCTGGTCGGGCATCGCCCGCACCACCTCGTGCGAGATGCGGCCAAGGCAGTAGTGCTTGCGCACGGTGCCGCTGCCGTCGGGATGCACGGTCACCTCGGGCACGTGGCCATAGCGGTAGGGATTGGCCTTGTCGGGGTCGCCGTACAGGTGCCGGCTGAAGGCACGAAAACGCCGGCTCGACGCGGCAGTGGTCGCGTCGGGCTCGAACTCCTCGCCGGACAGGTGCGTGTTCCAGGGCGACAGGCTGGCGCCGCAGGTGGTCCACAGCCCGTGCGCGCTCGACGTGTCGACGTTGTGATACCTGACCAGGCGCAGTTGCCCCGTGCCCGGGTCCTGGTCGAGCGTGAGCACCGCGATCGGCGACGGCAGCGGGCCGGCGGGCTCGCGCCCGCTCGCATCGCGCGAGACGTATTCGAACTGCACCACCGCGAACACCGTGTTGCCGGTGACGCCGGCAACTGGCGGGCTGGCGAGCGTGAGCAGCGTCATGCCGTCGGGGCAGTCGGAGAAGAACTGCCGCTCCGTTCCGGACACCGAGCGGTCGACGATCGGCCGGTTGTCGATGTCGTAGCAGCCACCGGCGAGGATCGCGCCGCCGCTGCCGTCGGGCACGCGGTCGCCGGTCATGAACAGCGGCTGGTAGGCGAGCTTCCACGTGCTGCGCACGCCGTCGCCG
>JAHEDN010000319.1 GCA_024641225.1 Burkholderiales bacterium
GCTTCGGCGAACAGAGTCGCCACCACGCGCAGCGTGCGCGGCATCGCGTCGACGATCGAGCCGACGGCGATGTGCGCGCCCCGGTACGCCGCGAGGGCGGCACCGTAGTACGTCAGCCAGGCAAGCAGGATCGCGGCGATCTCGTCGTACCAGACCAGCGCCTCGCCCATCGTGCGGTAGACAACGCCGACGACGACGATGATGGCCAGCGCCGCCATCAGCACGAAGCAGATGACCTCGAGCACGAACTGGTAGACCCGGCGAACACCGGCGAGCTGCGGCAGCGACATCTGAAATCCTGCAATCTGTCCGGAGGGGAACCTTGCGGAATCACACGCACGGCTGCGTGCGCGGCAAGCTGCGCCGCCGGCCTTCGGCGCGGCGGCGCGCTCGCCTCACAGAACCGACCCCCGCTCTACTTCTTGCCCAGCGCGATGGCCTTGTCGATCAGCGGCCCGGAGCCCTTCACTTCGCTGCTGAATTCCTCGTACACAGGTTTCGATGCAGCGATGAACGCGTCCTTGTTCGGCTCGTTCACCTGGATTCCGCCGGCCTTGAGTTTGCCGAGCAGGATGTCCTCGTCGGCCGCCGCGGTCTGGTACACGAATGCCTGCGTCTCCTTCGCCGTGTCCTGGAGGATCTTGCGCACGTCGGCCGGCAGCGACATCCATTTCTTCGTGCCGGTGACGAGGTATGCCGGCGTGTAGACGTGGCCGGTCAGCGAAAGGTACTTCTGCACCTCCTGGAACTTGGCGCTGTAGATCTGCGTGAACGGGTTCTCCTGGCCGTCCATCACGCCGGTCTGCAGCGCGGTGAATACCTCGGAGAACTTCATCGGGCTCGGGTTGGCGCCGTAGGCCTGGAACATCTTCACGCGCCACTTGCCCTCGGGTGTGCGCAGCTTGATGCCGGCAAGATCGGCCGGGACGTTGATCGGCCTCTTGTTGTTGGTGATGTGCCGATAGCCGTTCTCCCAGACAGCGACGATCGTCAGGCCCTTCTTCTCGGCCGCCGGCGCCAGCGCCGGCCAGACGACGTCCTTCTCGATCCGCTTCATGTGCTCGCGGTCCTTGACCAGGTACGGCATCTCGAAGATGCCGAACAGGTCGACCTCCGACGACATCACCGTCGACGGAATCGCGAAGTCGACGGTGCCGAGCTTCAGCTTCTGCAGCAGTTCCTTGTCGCCGCCGAGCTGGCTCGATCCGAACGTCGTCACCGTGTACTTGCCGCCCAGTTTCGCGTTGGCCCGCTTGGCAAATTCGTCGGCGCTCTTCTGGAACAGCGAGCCCGGCTCGCCCACATGGCCGAGCTTCAGTTCGGTCTGCGCCAGCGCCGCGCTGCCTGCGAAGCCGATCGCCAGGGCCGACAGCGATGCCAGCCAGCGCCGACGGGACGACAAAGTGGAGTTCTTGCTCATCATGGTTCTCCTCGTGCTGTTGTTGTCACTGGGTTCCGCTTCAAAACCAACGGGCTCAAGCAGCCTTTTTCACTATCCGCGCCGTGTCGGCCGCCTGACGCAGGACTTCCATCGCTGCCTGCACGCCGCCGGCGCGGTGCGGCACGCCGGCGAGCGCCAGCCCCATCTCGACGCCGGCCAGCGTGCCCATCAGCGACAGGTCGTTGAAATCGCCGAGATGGCCGATGCGAAAGACCTTGCCTTTGACCTTGGACAGGCCGGTCCCGAGCGACATGTTGAACTTGTCCAGGATCAGCGCACGCAGCGCGTCGGCGTCATGCCCGTCGGGCATCATCACCGCGGTCAGCGAATCGGAATATTCGGCCGGATTGCGACACAGGATTTCCAGGCCCCAGGCACGCACCGCGGCACGCGTGGCGTCACCGTGGCGGCGATGGCGGGCAAACACGTTGGACAGCCCTTCGGCGAGCAACTGATCGAGTGCCGCCGAAAGCCCGTAGAGCAGATTGGTCGACGGCGTGTAGTGCCAGTAGCCGCCCTTGTTCGCCTCGATGATCTCGTCCCAGCGCCAGTAGCTGCGCGGGAACTTCGACTGGTTTGCCGCCGCGATCGCCTTTTCGCTGACCGCATTGAAGCCCAGCCCCGGCGGCAGCATCAGGCCTTTCTGCGAACCGCCCACCGTGACGTCGACACCCCATTCGTCGTGCCGGTAGTCGATCGAGCCGAGCGAAGAGATCGTGTCGACCAGCAGAAGCGCCGGGTGGTTCGCGCTGTCGATCGCGCGCCGGACGGCGGCGATGTTCGACGTGGCGCCGGTCGAGGTCTCGTTGTGCACCACGCATACCGCCTTGATCGAGCGACCCTTGTCCTCGGCCAGCCGCGCCTCGATCCGCGCCGCGTCGACGCCGCTGCGCCAGTCACCGGCGATGAACTCCGGTTTCAGACCCAGGTTTTCGGCCATCTTCTTCCACAGCGACGCGAAGTGCCCGGTTTCGTACATCAGCACCGCGTCGCCGGGCGACAGCGCATTGGCCAGCGCCGCCTCCCACGCGCCGGTGCCCGAGCTCGAATAGATGACCACCGGCTGCTTCGTCTGGAACACCTGCCTGATCTCGGCGAGCACCTTCTTGCCGAGCGTCGCGAACTCGGGGCCCCGATGATCGATGGTCGGGTGGTCGATGGCGCGCAGCACGCCGTCGGGCACGTTGGTCGGCCCCGGAATCTGCAGGAAATGGCGGCCGGCGGGATGGGAGTTCAATTTGAGCATCGCTTCGCTTGCCTCGCGGTGAACGTGGCGACACATGCGCATCGCACAGACGGCGCAGATTAGTCATCTGGTATACAAAAGGCAAGCCCATCGGTATGTGCGTACCATTCCGAGGCAGCGTTAGAATCCCACGCGACCGAGGTTTTGTATACAAATAGCGCCGATCGTGAAAAGCAACGGCAACAACGGCGAAGTGCTGCACCTGTCCGCGGCGCAGCGGCTGCGCGCGCTGATCGTCGAGGGAGGCATCGCCCCCGGCCAGAAGCTCAACGAGCGCGAACTGGCCGAACGGCTGCAGGTTTCGCGCACGCCGCTGCGCGAGGCGCTGAAGCTGCTCACCGCCGAGGGCCTCGTCGAGCACCTGCCGAACCGCGGAGCGATCGCCGTGCGACTGTCGGCCGACGATGTGACGCACGCCTTCGAGGTCATGGCCGCGCTGGAGGGGCTGTCCGGCGAACTGGCCTGCGCGCGGATCAGCGACGCCGAGGTCGCCGAGCTGCAGGCACTGAACTACGAGATGCGCGCCCATCACGCGCGGCGCGATCTGTCCGCCTATTACCGCGTCAACGCGCGGATTCACCAGGCGATCAACCGAGCGGCGCGCAACCCCGTGCTCAGCGAGGTCTACGACCGGCTCAACGCACGGCTGCAGGCGCTGCGCTTCCGCTCGAACTTCGACACCGAAAAGTGGGACGCCGCCGTCCGCGAGCACGATGCGATGATCGATGCGCTGTCGGCCCGCGACGGGGCCCGGTTGCGCCGGATCCTCGCAGAGCATCTTCAGCACAAGCGCGATGTCGTGCTGGCGCATCTCGCTGACAGCGCCCCGGCCAATGCAGTGCCGACGGCTCGGAGCAGGCCCGAGTCCGCCGCCTCGGCATCGACGTCGACGCCCGCCTCCGCGCGGCAGAAGACCGGCATTCAGCGGCGGGTGCGCACGAAGTCGCAGCTGGCGTCCGGCCGGGCCCGCAGCCGGACGCCGACGCGACCCTCCTGAAGGGTTGATCGCGATGGATGGCACTTCGGGTACCCCATCGAGCAGCGCAAGCGTTTCGCTCGATGCACGCGTGCAGGCGGCCGCGCTCGCCGCCGACCTGCGCAAGCACACGCAGGGCGAGGTCCTGTTCGATGCCGCGAGCCGCGGCCGCTACGCGACGGACGCGTCGATTTACCAGATCGAACCGGTCGGCGTCTTCGTGCCAAAGAGCGAGGACGACGTCGCCACGGCCCTGCAGATCGCCGCCACGCACAAGGTGCCGGTGCTGCCGCGCGGCGGCGGCACGTCGCAATGCGGCCAGACGGTGGGCGCCGCGCTGGTGATCGACAACACCAAGGGCCTGCGCGAGGTGACCGCGCTCGACCTCGAGCGCAATGAAGTCGAGGTGCAGCCCGGCATC
>JAHEDN010000320.1 GCA_024641225.1 Burkholderiales bacterium
CGCAGCCGTGGCGCGTGTACGCGCTGGCCGGCGCGGTGAAGGACCGCCTGTGCGGCGCGGCCGCCGCTGCGTACGACGCCGGCGAGCGGGTGCCGGAGTACCGCTACTACCCGGCGCAATGGTCCGAGCCGTATCTCTCGCGCCGCCGCCGGCTCGGCTGGGACCTCTACTCGCTGCTCGGCATCGGCCGCGCCGACAAGGCGGCGATGCACGCACAGCACCGGCGCAATTACTTTTTCTTCGACGCGCCGGTGGGACTGATCTTCACGATCGACCGCGCCATGGAACGCGGCAGCTGGCTGGACTACGGCATGTTCCTGCAGAACGTCATGCTCGCGGCGCGCGCGCGCGGGCTCGACACGTGCCCGCAGGCGTCGTGGATGGAAATCCCGCACGTCGTCGCCCTCGAACTGCAGTTGGCCGACAAGGAGTCGGTGGTCTGCGGCATGGCGCTGGGCTACGCGGATGCCGGCGCGCCGGAAGCGAGACTGGTGCCGGAGCGCGAGCCGGTCGCGGCCTTCGCCACACTGGCCGGATTCGATTGAGCGCGATGGAGAGCAAGGTCAGGGCGCAGCAGCGCGTCGCCCAGCTGGCGGCGCAGGACCGCTTCGCGCGCGCGATGGGCGTGACCCTCGTCGATGGCGGCCCCGGCCACGCCACGGTGGCGATGACCGTGCGCGAGCAGCACCTGAACTTCAACGGCTCGTGCCACGGCGGCGCCATCTTCGCGCTGGCCGACGCTGCCTTCGGCCTGGCCTCGAACTCGCACGGCCTGCTGGCCGCCGGCATCGACGCCCACATCACCTACCAGGCCGCCGCCGCGCTCGGCGACGCGCTGACGGCGAGCGCGGTCGAGGTGTCGCGCTCGCGCAAGCTGGCCGTCTATCGCATCGACGTCACCCGCAGCGACGGCACGGTGATCTCCAGCTTCACCGGCACCGTCTACGTCACCGCGCAGCACCACGAGCCGGCGCAGGGCTGAACCGCCGCGCCAGGGCGATGCGCGTTCAACCCCTTGCCGCGCCCGTCGGCGCCGCGGCAAGGCGGCGCCCCATCTCCTCGGCAAGCGCCTGCAGTGCGCCGGCCGGGCGGATCATCACCTCGAAGTCGACGATGCGGCCGTCGGCGTCGAAGCGGATGAGATCGATGCCCTTCAACTGCCTATCACCGACCCGGGCGCGGAACTCCAGCGCCACGTCGAAGCCCCCGGCGGCGACGAACTGCCTCTCGTAGGCGAAGTCGGCGAAGACGCCTGCGACGGTGCGCAGGATCGTCGCCACCGCCGCCGCGCCGTGGTACGGCCTGAACGCTGCCGGCGAGCGGAACACGACGTCCGCATGCAGCAGCGCCGGCAGCGCGTCGAGGTCACGGTGTTCGATGATCCGATGCCACTCGCGCAGCGATTCAGCGACCGCCGCGGGAACTGCCTGGTTCAACATCGTCCCTCCAAAACGCGCCTCCCGGCGTCGTTGGCTCTCGAGCCAAGCAGGAGCCAGCGGCGTCACGCCGTCGGCTCTCCGCTTGAGCAACGGGTTACGCGGCACTCCTGGGCGCCGTAGTAGCAGGCAGGAACGCCTGCTGCTCCGGGGAGCCCGGCACCGAGGCAAGCTGCGTGACCCAGGGCAGCGCGGAGTGCTGCCAGATTTGAACCGCGGGCTTGAACTGCGCGCGTTGCTCGACGCGACCGAGCCGAATGATGACTGCAGTGGGGTTTTCCGGCGCAGTGGCCCACAACGGCGTGCCGCACTCCGGGCAGAACACCTGGGCGCGCCGGTTCCCGCTTTGCGCGACCTTGACGTAGCTCTTGGTCTGCCCCCTGACCACAAACGTGTCGAACAGTGCCGCGACGACCGCACGGAGAGGCGCACCCGATAGGACCTGACAGTCCGTGCAGTGACAGACCATGACGCGGCTCGAATCGACTTCTGCGGTGAAAGAGACCGCGCCGCAGTGGCATGCACCGTTGACTTTCATTCGTGGCCTCCGATTCGCGCGTTTTGGGAGTATTTGTGCCGCCTAATGTTCGAGTCAGGCGGCACTTTGAGTCGACGCGTTGACCTACGAGCAGACTCCAGCTGGCTTTCGCTCGCAAGGTTGGGCGCGAAGGGCGGTCATCGACCGGCTACCCTGGCGGCCCACGCCTTCGTGGCCTGACATGTCTCCATGGCCCGCTTGTAGGCTTCACGTCCGCTGGTGCGGGCCATATAGGCTTGCTCCGCGTCGCCGAAAGTGACGCCCGCACTTCTCTGGGCCAACTCTAGGGCGTAGGTCACCGAAATATCGGCTGCCGTGAACGCATCGCCGGCAAGGTAGGGCGAGCGCGCGAGTTGCCGGGTCACCAAGCCCAGCCGGCTCTCGAACACTTCCAGCGCCTTGCGGGCGCCCCAGTTCCGTCGCTCGGCCTCGGGCGCGAGATTGCGGCTGACGACAACGAAGTAGATGGAGGCTGCGAGGCTGGCTTCACCGAGGTGAAGGAACTGCTGGTACGCGGGGAAGGCGGGATCGTGCGGGTCCGGCGCAAGCGGCGTCGGCCCATAGCGGGCCATCAGGTACTCCATGATCGCCACCGACTCGACCATGGTGACGCCACCGTCCCGGATCGCCGGGATGAACCCGGCGGGGTTGATCGCGAGGAACTCCGCGTCGTTCTCGACGCCGGCCAGCAGGTCCACCGGCCTGAGCCGGTAGGCGAGCCCCATCTCCTCCAGCAACCAGACAACCCGGAACCCCCTGCCTTCGCCGAAGACGGTGATCATGGCTGCGATTCCCTATGGAAGGACTGGGTTGTGTGTGGCGCAACGTTTGAGCTAAGCGGGAGACAGCGGCTAGTGCCTGGCCCGCGAGGCGACACGATAACCTGGGCGCGTCGCGGGCCAGGCGCTACGCCGTTGGCTCTCCGCTTGAGCGAAGAGCTAGGCGTCATTCTGGCCTATGGCAATGAGTACGTGAACTCGTAGCTATGCTTGCCCTCAGCCACGATGATCTTGAAGTCCCCGGACAAGCCTGCAAGCTCTTCTGTGCCGGAGTCTGGTACTACTGTGACTGACAAGCTTGGTTCGCCACGATTCATCGAGCCTGTGTGCTGAAGAACGAAGGTGCCCTTGCGGCCATGAAGCACACCAACCACGCGTTCCACTGCCACGTAGCCAGCCGACCCTTTGGTCGCTGTCATGGCACTGAGCATCTGGCCAGATGTGGTCGCCACCAGGTCACCTGAGATCTGTTTGTCGATCGACATCCGACCGAGTTTCGATCCGTCGGGCTGACCTTCAAACTGAAGTGGCGCCAGCTTGACTTCGAAGGTGCCCTTTGCGGTTCCCGTCATTCTTCGACCTCGAGATTATGTTGTTTGCGATCGTGCGAAGGGTGCCGCCAGCATGCCACTGATCGAAGCCACGACTGCGGCTAGAAGTGCTCGACGTTGGATCACCCCTGGTCCGTGCTGCCTAACGTTTGAAGTAACCGGCGGCCGCAAGTGGGCAAAGCCCGCTTGTAGACGTCCCGTTGACTGAAGGGTTAGGCGTCAGTATTGATCTTTGCTCCACGAGCAATCTCCCCATTGCTGAGTACGTCAACGCGGAGACCGCCGCGAGCAACCCAGCGCTTGATCACAGAGGGTGTTGGAAGCGATTCGCTGCTAAGAGCGCCGCCCAAGATTGTGCATGGTTCGCAAAGTTCGACGCCCCGCAACTTGACTCCGCCAACTGAGAACTCTCGATTCACAAGATCGTTCAGTCGAACGCCGCGGGTTACGAGATTCCTGCGCGTAAGCGATAGATCCGGAACTCGCCCTTGCTCGGCGCAGAAGCGTTCAATTTCCTCAGCCTCTACAAGCGTGAGGTTCTGTCCCGGGTGCCGGCTGACACCAAAGTTTCTGTCACCGACAGCGCCCATCCCCTTCTCAAGCGCAATTCGGTCACACTCAATTTGCGAGGCACCTCGCTCGGGGCTTGTGAAGATGCGTTCAACGAACACCAGATGCTCCTGACGCCTAACGAGTTGTAGGGCGCAGCGGTCCGCTCATCCCGCCCCCGCCGTGCGCCATAACCAGGCCAGGCATCGCGCGAAAAGGCCATTGGCTTC
>JAHEDN010000321.1 GCA_024641225.1 Burkholderiales bacterium
AGCCGCGAGCTCGCGCGAGACGGGGATAACCACGAGTTCCACTACTGGCTTGGCGTGGTCGACTACCAGCTCGGCAACCTCGAGCAGGCACGCCAGCACATGGCGCGCGCGCTCGAGGAGAGCACGTCGCGGCGCGAGCGCGAGCTTTACACCGCCAAGCTCGACTGGATACGCGCCCGCGGAGGGCACTAACCGGATCGCCTGTTTGACTCCGTGAAGGACGGCGCAATGGCGAGGCTTCAGGCCACCGGCTCGCGCATCGTGACGAACTCCTCGGCGGCCGTCGGGTGGATGCCGATAGTGGCATCGAATACCGCCTTGGTCGCGCCCGCCTTCAGCGCCACCGCGAAGCCCTGCACGATCTCTCCTGCTTCGGCGCCGACCATGTGCACGCCGAGCACGCGATCGGTCGCGTCGTCGACGACCAGTTTCATGAGCGACCGCTCGGTCGAACCCGACAGCGTGTGTTTCAGCGGCCTGAATTCGCTGCGGTAGATGCGCAGCCGGCCGTGCCGTTCTCGCGCCTGGGCCTCGGTCAGGCCCACGGTCCCGATGTTGGGATGGGTGAAGACCGCGGTGGGAATGTTGTCGTAGTCGATCCTGCGCCTGCCTTCGCCGAACAGCCGGTCGACCACCACCATCGCCTCGGCCAGCGCCACCGGCGTGAGCTGCACGCGGTCGATCACGTCACCGACCGCGAGTATGTGCGGCACCGTCGTGCGGAACTCTTCGTCGACGACGATCGCGCCGTGTTCATTCAGCTGCACGCCGACTGCCTCCAGTCCGAGGCCGGTCGCGTTCGGCCAGCGTCCCGTCGCCACCAGCACCGCGTCGACCTCGAGCGTGCCGCCGTCTTCGCGCGTCGCCTTCAGGCTGCCCAGCTCGCGCCGCAGCGACGCGAGATTTGCGTTCAGCCGCAGGTCGACGCCTTTCTTGACCATCTCGGCGGCGACGAAGGCGCGCACGTCGTCGTCGAAGCCGCGCAACACCTGCGCGCCGCGGTAAAGCTGCGTCACCCGGCTGCCCAGTCCGGCGAAGATCGTCGCGAACTCGCAGGCAATGTAGCCGCCGCCGATCACCAGCAGCCGCCGCGGAAACGGCTCGAGGTCGAACATTTCGTTCGATGTCAGCGCCAGCTCCTGCCCCGGAAACTCGGGCCGGTGCGGGGCGCCGCCAGTGGCCACCAGGATGTGCGCCGCACGGACGCGTTCGCCCCCGACCTCGATGGTGTGCGGGTCGCGCAACGTCGCGCTGCCACGCATCAGCTGCACGCCGGCGCCGACCAGCAGCTTCTCGTAGACGCCGTTGAGCCGCATGATCTCGATGGCGCGGTTGCGCTTCAACCTCGCCCAGTCGAATGCGGGCGCCGGACCGCTCCAGCCGAAGCCGTGCGATTCCTCGAAGGCCTCGCCGTAATGCGCGGCGTAGCTGTACAGCTTCTTGGGGATGCAGCCGAGGTTGACGCAGGTGCCGCCGAGCGCGCCTGACTCGGCCAGCGCCACCCGCGCGCCGTGCTGCGCCGCCATCCGCGCGGCGCGTACGCCGCCGCTGCCGCCGCCAATGACGAACAGGTCAACCGGCTCCATGCAACACCTCCCGGGTCCGACGGCGACCAAAGTGGAACACGTTATTTCAGCGGCCTGTAGCGGATGCGGTGCGGCGCGGCACCGTCCTCGCCGAGCCGTTTCTTCTTGTCGTCCTCGTACTCGCGGTAGTTGCCGGCGAAGAAGCTCCACTGCGAATCGCCCTCGGCGGCCAGGATGTGCGTGCAAATGCGGTCGAGGAACCAGCGGTCGTGCGAGATCACCATGATCGAGCCGGGGAACTCGAGCAGCGCTTCCTCGAGCGCGCGCAGCGTCTCGATGTCGAGGTCGTTGCTCGGCTCGTCGAGCAGCAGCACGTTGCCGCCGGCGATCAGCGTCTTGGCGAGGTGCAGCCGGCCGCGCTCGCCACCGGAGAGTTGTCCGACGATCTTCTGCTGGTCGCCGCCCTTGAAGTTGAATCGACCCAGATACGCACGCGACGGCATCTCGAACTTGCCAACCGTCAGGATGTCCTGCCCGCCGGAAACCGACTCCCACACCGTCTTGTCGTTTTCCAGCGCCTCGCGCGTCTGGTCGACGAAGGCAAGCTTGACCGTCGGGCCGAGCTTCACCTGGCCCGAGTCCGGCTCCTGCCTGCCGGTGATCATGCGGAACAGCGTCGACTTGCCGGCGCCGTTCGGGCCGATGATCCCGACGATCGCGCCGGGCGGAACCTTGAAGCTCAGCCTGTCGATCAGCAGCTTGTCGCCGAAGCCCTTGGTGACGTCGACGAACTCGATCACCTCGTTGCCGAGCCGCTCGCCGACGGGGATGAAGATCTCCTGGGTCTCGTTGCGCTTCTGGTACTCGTAGCTCGACAGCTCATCGAAGCGGGCCAGGCGCGCCTTGCTCTTCGCCTGCCGGCCCTTGGCGTTCTGCCGAACCCATTCGAGCTCCGCCTTCATCGTCTTGATGCGCGCCGCCTCCTGCTTCGCTTCCATCTCCAGGCGCTTTTCCTTCTGCTCGAGCCACGAGCTGTAGTTGCCTTCCCACGGAATGCCGTAGCCGCGGTCGAGTTCGAGGATCCACTGGCAGGCGTTGTCGAGGAAGTAGCGATCGTGCGTGATGCCGACCACGGTGCCCGGGAAGCGCAGCAGGAACTGCTCCAGCCATTCGACGCTCTCGGCATCGAGGTGGTTGGTCGGCTCGTCAAGCAGCAGCATGTCGGGCTTGGACAGCAGCAGCCGGCACAGCGCCACGCGCCGCTTCTCGCCGCCGGAAAGATGCTCGATCGGCGCATCCCAGTCGGGCAGGCGCAGCGCGTCGGCCGCAATCTCGAGCTGGTGCTCGGTGTCGGCGCCGGCAGTGGCGATGATGGCCTCGTACTTCGCCTGCTCGGCGGCGAGCGTGTCGAAGTCCGCGTCCGGCTCGGCATAGGCGGCGTAGATCTCGTCGAGCTTCTGCTTCGCCTCCATCACTTCGCCCAGGCCCGCCTCGACCTCCTCGCGCACCGTCTTGGCCGGGTCGAGTTCGGGCTCCTGGGGCAGAAAGCCGATCTTCAGGTTCGGCATCGGCACGGCCTCGCCGTCGAAGTTCGGATCGACGCCGGCCATGATCTTCAGCAGCGTCGACTTGCCCGAACCGTTGAGGCCCAGCACGCCGATCTTTGCGCCGGGAAAGAAGCTGAGCGAGATGTCCTTCAGGATCACGCGCTTTGGCGGCACGGTCTTCGACACGCGCCGCATGGTGTAGACGTACTGCATTGACTGCCTCTTGAAATCGAAGGCGCGAAGCTTACCGAATCATCCCTCTACACCCATGCCGCCATTCGGCGCGGTGGTCGGTATGCTCGGCACGTCAGCCAATTTGTCCGCGCTGCGCGCCGGCCTTTCACAGACAGTCATCCAAGATGCGCCTGATCCGACCCCTTGTAGCCGCCGCCCTCGGCCTGCTGCTCACACTGCCCGTCGCCGCCCAAGTGACGGTGACCGACGCCTGGATCCGCGGCACCGTGCCGCAACAGATGGCCACCGGCGCCTTCATGCAACTGAAGTCGGCCAGGAATGCGAAGCTCATCGAGGCGCGCTCGCCGGTCGCCGGCGTGGTCGAGATTCACGAAATGAAACTCGAAAACAACGTCATGCGCATGCGCGCGATACCCGAGCTCGAGCTGCCAGCCGGTCGCCCCGTCGATCTGAAGCCCGGCGGTTATCACGTGATGCTGATGGACCTGAAGCAGCAGATGAAGGAAGGCGAGGTCGTGCCGGTGACGCTGGTCATCGAGTCAGCCGGCAAGCGCGAGACGATCGAGGTCAAGGCCACCGTGCGCGCGGCCACCGCGCGCAGCGATTCGATGAAGAAGCACGGGCAGTAACGGCCAGCCCGGGCATGGCCGGGCTGATGCGGTTCTCGCCCGCGGGCTGACGGACCGTCAGCCCACGGCAGCAAGGCAGCGGCGCCGTCCGGCGTCCCGCCGTGCGCTGCACCTCCGCGCGGCCATCCTGTCGGCGAAGTCGACGGCAACTACAGCCACTTCGCGCGCCGGAACCGGTAATACAG
>JAHEDN010000322.1 GCA_024641225.1 Burkholderiales bacterium
TCTCCTTGGCATCACCGAACAGCTGCGAGCTCGGGAACACCTGCACCTGCACCTTGCCGGGCAGCTTCTTCTCGGCCAGTTCCTTGAACTTCAGCGCACCCTGGCCCTTCGGGGTGTTCTCAGCCACCACGTGGCTGAACTTGACCACGATCGGCGCCTGCGCGGATGCCACAAAAGGCAATGCCAGAGCGCCGGCGGCGATGGCGGCGGTAGCCAGGACACGGCGACGCACACGACTTGCTGTTTTCATTCCTCTGTCTCCTCTCTTTGGAAATCAAGACCGGCGCTTGCCGCCAGCCGCAAAGCCACAGTTTCTAGCCGAATAGTCCCGCAATCGGTTGATCCGGCGCAATGAAACCTTGCCGTACGGCCCACGGCAACTGTGGACATTACGTACACATATTCTGCAGACGTTTGCGTCAGTAACGCCCGTGCTGCTTGTAGATGTAGTTGGTCAGCTCGTTCTGCTGCATGTACAGCTGGCGCTGGATATGGTGCACGGCACGCACGATCGCACGCATCACGCGGTAGACGAGCCATGGATCCGCCTCGAGCAGCGATTCGAGCTTTTCGCGCTCGAGCCCGAGCACGCGCGTGCTGTCCTTCGCCACCAGCGATGCGTAGCGGCGGCTGCCGTCGAGCCACGACAGTTCGCCGGCGAATTCGCCCGCGGCCCGCGTGTTCAAGATCACCTGCTCCGGCGTACCCACACCCTTGACGACGCCGAGCTTGCCGCTGACGATCAAATAGAAATGGTGATCGTCGTCGCCCTCGTTGACCAGCACATCGCCATCCTTCAGGTCGCGCAATTCCATCGCGGCGGCGAGCCGATGGCACTGCTCGTCGGTGAGCTCCGACGCCAGCTTCGAGGGGCGCAGTGCGTCGAACATCGGTTGGTCGTTCATGGTCGCTTCCGGAAGTGGGTTGGCAACAGGCGCAGCCGCCGCGGGTGACAAAGTCAGAATACGCTCGGCGCGCGAGACATACGCGTCGACCATCGTGTCGGCCATGCGCGCAAACACCGGACCGGCCACGCGCTCGGTCAGCCGGTCGGCAAATTCATAGTTCAGAGTGAACTCGATGCGGCAGGCAGCCGCGTTGAGCGGCGTCAAACGCCACTCGCCCTCGAAGCGGCGCAGCGGCCCGCGCTCCATACGCAGGGCGAGCCATTCCGGCCGACGCTTCGGATTGCGGGTCTGCAGCGATAGCGTCAACCCGGCGACGCGCATCGACAGGCGCGCCGCGACGATTTCGTCGGTGCGTTCGAGGATCACCGCATCGGAACACCAGGGAATGAACTGCGGGTAATGCTCGGCCTGTTCGATCAGGTCGAACATATCCTCTGCCGGATAGGGCATCAGCAGCGAACGGCGGACCAGCATCGAGCGGCAGTGATCGGCAGTCTCGGGCGCAGGGGCGAGCGTAGCGTGCGGAATCGCCGGGTGGGCGCACGTCACCGTCGAGGCCGCCGACGATCGCCTTCTACCGCGAGGTTCTCGGGCTCGGCGATGCGCCGCGCCCGCCGTTCGAACTGCCTGGCGCGCGGCTCGACACGCAGGACAGCGATGCCTGCGCTTCGAGGCGCGGCGTATCGCCCAGTTCAGCCGGCAGGCAGTCTTACTTCGCCGTCGGCATCACGAATTCGGCGCCCTTGCCGATCGAGCCCGGCCAGCGCTGCATCACCGCCTTATACCGGGTGTAGAAGCGCACGCCTTCCATGCCGTAAGCGTGCGTGTCGCCGAACAGGCTCTTTTTCCAGCCGCCGAATGAATAGAACGCCATCGGCACCGGTATCGGCACGTTGACGCCGATCATGCCGACCTTGATGCGGCGGGAGAACTCGCGTGCGGTGTTGCCGTCGGCGGTGAACAGTGCCACACCGTTGCCGTATTCGTGGGCGTTGACCAGATCCACTGCAGAGCCGAAATCCGGCACTCGCACGACGCTGAGCACCGGTCCGAAGATTTCCTCCCGGTAGATGCGCATCCCGGGCTGCACGTCGTCGAAAAGGCAGCCGCCGAGGAAGAATCCCTTTTCGCGGCCGGCCGCCCTGAAGCCGCGGCCATCGACGACCAACTTCGCGCCTTCGTCGATGCCGAGGTCGACGTAGCTTTTGACCTTCGCGTGGTGGGTGGCGGTGACCAGCGGCCCCATCTCGGAAGTCTTCTCCATGCCGTCGCCGATCTTGAGCCGCTCGACGCGCGGCTTCAGGCGGTTGACCAGCTCGTCGGCAATGCGGCCCACCGCCACCGCCACCGAAATCGCCATGCAGCGCTCGCCGGCCGAGCCGTAGGCCGAGCCGATCAGCGCGTCGACCGCCTGGTCCAGATCGGCGTCGGGCATCACCACCATGTGGTTCTTGGCGCCGCCGAGCGCCTGCACGCGCTTGCCGTGGCGGCCGCCTTCGTTGTGGATGTACTCGGCGATCGGCGTCGAGCCCACGAAGCTCACCGCCGCGAGGTCCGGGTGCGTGAGCAGCGCGTCGACGGCTTCCTTGTCGCCTTGCACGACATTGAACACGCCGTCGGGCAGTCCGGCCCGCTTGAGAAGCTCGGCCATCAGCAGCGATGGCGACGGGTCACGCTCGCTCGGCTTGAGCACGAACGAATTGCCACAGGCGATCGCGATCGGAAACATCCACATCGGCACCATGCACGGGAAGTTGAACGGCGTGATGCCGGCGCACACACCGAGCGGCTGGCGCAGCGAGAACTGGTCGATGCCGGTGGAAACCTGCTCCGAATACTCGCCCTTCATCAGGTGCGGGATGCCGGTGGCGAACTCGACGACCTCGATGCCGCGCACGACTTCGCCCCTGGCATCGTCGAGAACCTTGCCGTGCTCGAGCGTGATCAGACGAGCGAGCTCGTCGTGATGCTTCTCCAGCAGTTCCTTGAACTTGAACATCACGCGCGCACGCCTCAGCGACGGCGTATCGGCCCAGGCCGGGAAGGCGGCCTTGGCGGCCTGCACGGCGGCGTCGACAGTTGCCGCATCGGCCAGCCGCACCAGGCCGCTGACTTCGCCGGTGGCCGGGTTGAAGACTTCGCTGGTCCGTGAAGGGGGGCCGCCGGCCCGGCGGCCGCCGATCCAGTGGGTGATGTCGTTCAGCGTGCTTTCGTTCTTGCCCATGGCGGCCTCCTTGCCTTCACTGCTGCAGGCTATCGATTCTGCCTGTAAACGCAAAGGCGAATTCGCGCCACGTTGCCTCGGTAACCTGGCACCGCGACAGCGCGACGCATTTCACGTAAACAGGCCGGCAACCGCTGCGGGCGCCTGGCCGTCGTCCGTGCGGCAGCGCTGCGATCAATGTGCGGTCGGCCGGCAGATTCCGGCGCGTTGTACGTCGCGCATCAGCTCGCGGAACTGCTGCTGCGACATTCTGATCAGCATGTCGTGATCGCCGGCCTCGATGAACAGCTCGGTGTTCTGCTCGAGCGAATCGTCGACGATCGTATCCATTCCCCAGGCCATTCCGACTGCCGGCACCGCACCGCGGTCGCAGTCGGGGAAAAGTTCGCACAGTCGCTGCTCGTCGGACAGGTGCAGCAGGTCGCGTCCGAGCACGCGTCCGAGTAGCCCGACATTGACCTGCGCATCGGCGGGCACGACCGCCATCACGCAACCTCCGTCGTCCTCGAGCACGACCGACTTGGCGAGCTGGTGCGCCGGAACGTGCGCGGTACGTGCTGTTTCGGCGCTGCTGTGGCTGTGCGTGTGCGACATGACCTCATAGCGGATGCCGCGGCGTAGCAGATAGTTCGAAAGACGCGATGGCATTGACATGGCAGCCTCCTTGAAGATGCGCCAGGCCGTCCGAGGGTGGCGCTCTCAGGCGCCACCGGGTCTGCGGGCAGGCGCGGCACGCGCGCCCGACTGCTCCCGCTTGGCCCGAATGTTCATCCCCTCGGTGGCGGCCGCAGCAAGGAAAGTCTGCTCCTGCGCGGCGCCGGGCGCCAGCGCCGATGCAGGCGATGCACGACGCCCGCCCGGGGTGCATCGCCCGGGCGACGGCGTGGCGCTGTCGGGTGGCGTCAGTCGATCTTCTTCAGCGACTCGCGGATCGTCT
>JAHEDN010000323.1 GCA_024641225.1 Burkholderiales bacterium
GGTGCTGTCCACGGGCGGCGACTCGGCGCTCGGCGGCGACGACTTCGACCATCGCCTTTACTGCTGGGCGCTGGAGCAGTCCAGTCTCTCGCTGCTGCCGCCTTCCGACCAGCGGTTGCTGACGGTCAGGGCGCGCGCGGCGAAGGAATTGCTGAGCAGCAAGCCGACGGCGACGCTGCAGGCGAGGCTGTCGGACCACCGCTGGATCAATCTGACCATCGGTGCCGAAACTTTTGCCGGCATGACGCAGCACCTGGTGGCCAAGACGCTCGCCGCCTCGCGAAAGGCTCTGGCGGACGCGGGGCTGAAGGCTGGCGACGTCAACGGCGTGGTGCTGGTCGGCGGGGCGACACGCATGCCGCACGTCAGGAAGAGCGTGGCCGAGCTGTTTGGCCGCGAGCCACTGACCGACATCGATCCAGACCAGGTGGTCGCCGTCGGCGCGGCGATGCAGGCCAACGTCCTTGCCGGAAACCGCACGGAAGGCGAAGACTGGCTGCTGCTCGACGTGATCCCGCTGTCGCTCGGTCTGGAGACGATGGGTGGCCTGGTCGAGAAGATCATCGCCAGAAATTCGACGATCCCGATCGCCCGCGCGCAGGAGTTCACCACTTTCAAGGACGGCCAGACGGCGATGGCGATCCATGTCGTGCAGGGCGAGCGCGAACTCGTCGACGACTGCCGCTCGCTGGCGCGCTTCGAGTTGCGAGGCATACCGCCGATGGCCGCCGGTGCGGCGCGCATCCGCGTCACGTTCCAGGTCGACGCTGACGGATTGCTGGCGGTGTCGGCGCGCGAGACGACCAGCGGGGTCGAGGCGTCGGTCACCGTCAAGCCCTCCTACGGCCTGCACGACGACGACATCACACGCATGCTTGCCGAGTCGATGGGTGCCGCCGACGCCGACATGCAGGCGCGTGCGCTGCGCGAGCTGCAGGTCGAGGCCAAGCGGCTGCTCGAAGCCACGCAGCAGGCGCTGGCCGTTGACCGCGACCTGCTTGACGAGGCCGAGTTTGGAACTGTCGCCGCCCTGATGACGGATCTCGTGGGGCGCGCCGAAGCGGGTGATCCGGCAGCGCTGAAGTCCGCCATCGACCTCCTTGCGCACGGCACCGAGGAGTTTGCCGCACGCCGCATGGACCGCAGCATCCGCGCCGCGCTGGCTGGGCGCCGCGTCGACGACGTGCTGGCGAAATGAAGAAACGCAGTAGGGCAACATGACCCGCATCACCGTATTGCCGCACGAAGAGATCTGCCCCGCGGGCGTCGAGATCGACGCGGAGCCGGGCAAGAGCATCTGCCGCGCGCTGCTGGACGCCGACATCGAAATCGAGCACGCCTGCGAGCTTTCGTGCGCCTGCACGACGTGCCATGTGATCGTCCGCGAGGGATTCGACTCCCTCGACCCCAGCGACGAGGACGAGGACGACATGCTCGACCAGGCCTGGGGGCTGACACCGCTGTCGAGGCTGTCGTGCCAGGCGATCGTCAAGGAGACGCCGCTGGTGATCGAGATTCCCAAGTACTCGATCAATCAGGTCAAGGAGACGCACAAGTGAAGTGGACCGATTCTCTTGAACTCGCGATCGCGCTGGCCGAGAAGCATCCGGAGGTCGACCCGAAGACGATCCGCTTCACCGACCTGCGCCAGTGGGTGCTCGAGTTGCCGGGTTTCGACGACGACCCCAAGCACTCGGGAGAGAAGATTCTCGAAGCGATCCAGATGGCCTGGATCGACGAGGTGGAGTAAGGGCCGATGCTCATCGCGTCCGATCCCGACCGAACGTCGATACGACGTGGATCCGATCCGGCGGCTGGGGCAACGCATGGAGTCGCGGTCGCGACCCCGTCGCCATCCGCGTAAGCCTGCTGAGAGGCTGACCGCCGACGCCAGCCTTAAAGGCGTCTCCTGGAGGCGCCCCGTCGAAAGCAAATCATGTCTTGGCGTCCTGCCGATCGCTGGCTTGCATCTCGCCGTTGCAGCGTTCGTCTGCGCCCGCAAGAAGAGGAAACTGCCTGCGCAGCGCGTTCTTGTCCACCTTGTTCGTCGTGTTGCGCGCGAGGCTGTCCACAAACAGGACGTGGCGCGGCTTTTTGTAGCTCGCGAGATGCTCGCGGCAGTGCGCGATCACGCGCGCGGCGTCGATACTCGCTCCCGCATCCCTGACCACGAACGCGGCCACACTTTCGCCCCATTCGTCGTCGGGCACGCCGATGACGCCCACCTCGGCGACGCCATTCAGCGTGGCGATCGCCTGCTCG
Organism: Burkholderiales bacterium; assembly: GCA_024641225.1. Lineage (GTDB taxonomy): Bacteria > Pseudomonadota > Gammaproteobacteria > Burkholderiales > Burkholderiaceae_F > JADJWR01. Next base: position 2,263 of record JAHEDN010000323.1, read on the forward strand.
ACTTCCGTGGGGTAGATGTTCTCGGCGCCGCTCTTGATCATGTCCTTGCGGCGTCCGGCGATGTAGATGAAGCCTTCTTCATCGCGACGAGCAAGATCGCCGGTGTGCCACCAGCCATCGCGCAGGGCTTCCGCGGTCCAATCAGGACGGTTCCAGTAACCTCGGCAGACGAAAGGGCTGCGAATCAATACCTCGCCCACTTCGCCGGGGCCCAGCGCGCAGCCGTTCTCGGCCGCGATGCGAATCTCGACCCCGAATGCGGGCCTCCCAATAGAGCCGATCTTGCGCACGCGGTCCTCGGTGGGCAGAAGCGTGGACATCGGCCCGGCTTCCGTGCTGCCATAGGTATTGACAAACCCCGCATCCGGAAAACTTGCGTAGACGCCCTCCAGCACTGGCACCGGTATCGTTTCGCCACCCGTGAACAGCAGGCGCAGCTGCGTCAGGTCGAATTTCGAGACGTCGGGCACCTCGGCAAGCACGCGTCGCCACATCGTCGGATATGCGGCGACCATCGTGGCACGCTGGTCGGCGATCGTCTGGATGAGTTGCTCTGGATTGAACTGTCGCGACGGTCCGATGACGACCCGCCCGCCACGCAGCAGCAACGGCAGCGCCAGGTCGGCCAGCGGACCCGCATGGAACAATGGGCCGAAGACAACGGTCGCGTCCTTTGCGGTGAGCGCGAGGTCGATGATCTTGGCGGTACAGGAAAACAATGTCGTGCCGTGTGTCCACATCGCGCCCTTCGGCACTCCGGTAGTGCCCGAAGTGTGGATCAGCAGGAGGATCTCGTCCGTCCCGACGTTCACGGCCGGTTCGGTCGGCGGGTGTCTGGCCAGCAGATTCTCGTATGGGTCGTTGCCGCCCGAGTCCGCATCCACGCGGTCGTCCACGCGAAGCACGCACGCGGGGAAGGACGGTCGCGCGTCGAGATCCGTCAGGACGTCGGTGAATGCTTCTCCGGCGAGCAGCACGCGGGGCAGGCAACCGTCGAGGACGCGTCCGATCTCGCCGGCGACGAGGCGGAAGTTGATCGGGACAAACACCGCACCGAGTTTGGCGGCAGCAAACAGCGCTTCGACGAACTGATTGCAGTTGTGGAGCAGTGTCGCGACACGATCACCGCGGCCAATGCCCATTCCAGCAAGCGCGTTGGCGAGTCGGCAGGCGCGGTCGTTCAGTTCCTGGTACGTGTACCGGCGCGCACCGAAGGCGAGCGCTTCAGTGCGCGGCGAGCGTTGGGCGTTGATCGTGAGTTGATAGCCGAGCATGGGGCTGCCTCGGGAATTGGGTGTTGTGATCGGCACGTGTCGGTTGTATCAAGGACTCCGCCGGGCCGGTAGTAGCGATAGGTGACTTGCCGGAGTCTCCTGCCTTTGGTCAGAGAACCTTGCCGGGGTTAAGAAGGCTTTGCGGGTCAAGCGCCGCCTTCAGCGTCCGCATCAGATCGATTTCAACTGAACTCTTGTATCGCGCCAACTCGGCCCGCTTCAGCTGTCCGATCCCGTGCTCGGCACTGATGCTTCCCGCATGTGCGACGACAAGGTCGTGGACGAGCCGGTTGACCCCGGCTGTCTTCGTGCAGAAGGCCTGTGCGTCACTATCCGCCGGCGCGGCGAGGTCGTAGTGCAGGTTGCCGTCGCCGAGGTGCCCGAACACGAAAAAGCGCAAGCCCGGGAACGCTGCGCTCAACGCAGCCTGGGCTTCATCGAGAAACGCCGGAATCGCCGAGACTGGCAGCGATATGTCGTGCTTGATGTCAGGCCCCTCACGTCGTTGGGCTTCTGCGATGCCCGTGC
>JAHEDN010000324.1 GCA_024641225.1 Burkholderiales bacterium
AATGCCGTACTTCTCGGCCTCCTTGATCGTCGCCAGCATGCCGAAGATGCCGACCCGGTTGGCGATGAAGTTGGGCGTGTCCTTGGCGCGCACGACGCCCTTGCCGAGCGTGCTGGTCAGAAAAGCTTCCAGATCGTCGAGGATCTGCGGCCGCGTGGCCGGCGTCGGGATCAGTTCGACCAGGTGCATGTAGCGCGGCGGATTGAAGAAGTGCACGCCGCAGAAGCGCGCGCGCAGATCCCCGTCCATCACCTCCGACAGCTTCTCGATCGGCAGGCCGGAAGTGTTCGACGCGAAGATCGCCTCCGCGCCGATGTAAGGCGCGACCTTCGTGTAGAGGTCGTGCTTCCAGTCCATCCGCTCGGCGATCGCCTCGATGACGACGTCGCAGTCACGCAGGAGCTCGAGGTGCTCCTCGTAGTTCGCGGCCTCGATGTACTGGGCGTCGTCCTTGTTGCCGAGCGGCGCCGGGCTCAGTTTCTTCAGGCTGTCGATCGCCTTCAGGACGATGCCGCTCTTCGGCCCGTCCTTCGCCGGCAGATCGAACAGCACCACCGGTACCTTGGCGTTGACGCAATGCGCCGCGATCTGCGCGCCCATCACGCCGGCGCCGAGGACGGCGACTTTTCTCACGATGAAGTTGCTCACTGATTTCTCCCTCTTATTCCTGCGATGGGCCGGCGCCGTGCGGCGGCAACCAGGCCCCATCCCCACCCCTGCCCTCCCCTTGAAGGGGAGGGAGCGTCGCTGCAGCCGGATGCGGCCGGGCTCGCGCCCATCCCCGGCCCTTCCCTTGAAGGGGAAGGAGTTTCTCTCGCCACCGGCTGCGGCCTGATCGTCTGGACCCTCCACGCTTGCCTTGAAGAGGAAGCGGTTTCGAGCCGCTCAGAGGTCACCGGGCACCTCCGCTCAGAACAGTTCGGCCTCGAGTTCCATCACGTTCTTCGCGCCCGAGCGCGCGGAACGGATGTGGTAGGCGGTCTCCGGCAGCAGGCGCTGGAAGTAGAACCGCGCGGTGCTCAGCTTGGCGATGTAGAAAGGATCGACCTTCGCGCCGTCGGAGTCGATCCGCTCCAGCGCGATGCGCGCCATCTTCGCCCAGAAGTAGGCGAAGACCAGATGGCCGATCACGCGCAGGTAGTCCACCGCGGCCGCGCCGGCTTCGTCCTGGTTCTGGAACGCCTTCATGCCGATTTCCATCGTCAGCTTGGTGACCTTGTCGCCGAGATCGGCCAGCGGCGTGACGAACTCGTTCATGTCGGGGTTGGTGCCGTGCTCCTCGACGAACTCCTGCACCAGTTTCCCGAACTTCTTCAGCTTGGCGCCGTTGTCCATCAGCACCTTGCGGCCGAGAAGGTCGAGTGACTGGATCGTGTTGGTGCCCTCGTAGATCATGTTGATGCGGGCATCGCGAACCAGCTGCTCCATGCCGCTGGCGCGGATGTAGCCGTGGCCGCCGAAGACCTGCAGGCACTCCGAGGCGCAGTAGAAGCCGTTGTCGGTCATGAACGCCTTCACCACCGGCGTCATCAGCGCCATCATGTCGGCGCCGAACTTGCGGGCGTCGTCGTCGGGGTGATGCAGCTGCGCATCGGCCTGCAGCGCAGTCCAGTAGGCAAAGGCGCGGGCGCCCTCGGCGTAGGCGCGCGCCGTCAGCAGCATCTTGCGCACGTCCGGATGCACGATGATCGGATCGGCCGGCCGGTCCGGCGCCTTTACGCCTGACAGCGACCGGCCCTGCCCGCGGTCCCGCGCATAGGCGACCGCGTTCTGGTACGCGGCTTCGGTGATGCCGAGCCCCTGCACGCCGACCGCCAGCCGCGCGCCGTTCATCATCACGAACATCGCATTGAGGCCCTTGTTCGGCTCGCCGACGAGCCAGCCCTTCGCTCCCTCCAGCAACATGTGGCAGGTCGAGTTGCCGTGGATGCCCATCTTGTCCTCGATGCCGCCGCAGGAGATGCCGTTGCGCTCGCCAACGGTCGCCTCGGCACCGCTTCCCAACGGGACGAACTTCGGCACCACGAACAGCGAAATCCCCTTGGTGCCTGCGGGCGCGTCGGGCAGGCGCGCCAGCACCAGGTGGATGATGTTCTCCGCCATGTCGTGCTCGCCGGAGGAGATGAATATCTTCTCGCCGGTGATCGCATGGCTGCCGTCGGCCTGCGGCACGGCCTTGGTGCGCAGCATGCCGAGGTCGGTGCCGCAGTGCGACTCGGTCAGGCACATCGTGCCGGTCCACTGGCCCGAGGTCAGCTTCGGCAGGTAGAGATCCTTCTGCTCCGTCGAGCCGTGTGCATGGAGGCACTCGTAGGCGCCGACGGTCAGGCCCGGATACATGGCCCACGACTGGTTCGTCGAATACTGCATCTCGTACAGCGCGATCTGCAGCAGGTGCGGCAGGCCCTGGCCGCCGTATTCGTGCTCGGAAGCCAGCCCCTGCCAGTGCGCGGCGCGGAACTGGTCGTAGGCCTCGCGGAAGCCTTTCGGCGCCCTGACCTCCCTGGTCTGCGGGTCGTAGGTGCAGCCTTCCTCGTCACCCGACTGGTTGATCGGCAACAGCACCTCGGCGCAGAACTTGCCGGCTTCCTCGAGCACGTGGTTGAGCACGTCGGAGTCGACTTCCGCGTAGCGCGGCATCTGCTTGAACACGTCGGCGGCGCCCAGCACCTCGTGCATCACGAACTGCTGATCGCGTAGAGGCGGCGTATAGGTGGGCATGACTTCTCCTCAGGGTGACGATGCCCGCGCCTTGCGCCCGGCAACGGGCACGGCGCGTCGGGAAACGGAAGGCGTACGGCCCGAGGAAACGCGGGCCGACGCAGGCGGTGTGAGCGCGCCCTCGATCAGCCGCCGCAGGCCGGCACGCGCGCGACGCGCGCTGTCGGCGGCACGCAGCAGGCGCGCGTTCTGGTGGAAGCCGAGCATCAGCCCGTAGATCTCGAAGGCGAGCTGCGCGGCGTCGATATCGGCACGCAGCTCGCCGGTCGCTTTGGCGTCCTCGATCGCGCGCAGCAGTTCGGCGGTCCACCCGCGGATGATGTCGACCACAGCGTCGCGCATCAGGCCGGGACGGTCGTCGTACTCGATGCTGCCGCTGATCATCAGGCAACCCTGCTCGATCTCGCGCGCCATCAGCTTGAGCCAGTTGTCCAGGATCGCCTGCAGCCGCGCCAGCCCGCGCCGCTTGCGCACGGCCGGCCGCAGCACCGCATCGACGAAGCGGGATGCGTACTCGGCCAGCACGGCGCGCTGTAATTCCTCGCGCGCGCCGAAATGCGCGAACACGCCGCTCTTGCTCATCCGCATCTGCGCGGCGAGCGCGCCGATGGTCAGTCCTTCGAGGCCGTCGCGCCGGGCAATGGCCAGTGCCGCGTCGACGATCGCCGCACGCGTCAGATCACCCTTGCGCGGGCGCAGTGAATCGCGCAGCGGTGCGGTGAGCGAGCTGATGGCGGCGGCGAGCGGCATGCGGTGTCGAGAAGGAAACCGGCGGCGGACGTGCCGCCGCGCAACACAAAAAAGCGAACGTTCGTACTATTTCCGAACCGCCCGCCACGGTCAATGCCACCGCGTAGAGGCGGGCATCTATTGGTGCGAAGCAGCAAAGCCGCGACGCCGCTGGGGGCTTTCAGCGACGAGGCGGCCTGACGAGTCGCGAGACTGCCTTGTCCTGTTGCGGTCGAAGCGGATCGGCCGCAAACACTTCGCCGAGGAAGGTCACGAACGCGCGCACCTTGGCAGACAGGTGGCGCCGGCTCGGATAGACCGCCCACACATCGAGCCGGGGCCCGGCAAAGTCCGCCAGCACGCGCTTCAGCTCGCCGCGCGCCAGATGGGGGCCGACGACGAAGTCGGGCTCGAACACGATGCCCATGCCCGCCACCGCGGCCGCCAGCAGCAATTCGCCGCTGTTGGCATGCAGCGGGCCAGAGACACGCGCCTCGTGCACTTCGCCACCGGCGTCGGAGAACTTCCATATGAAGGGCGACGACACGTAGGCGTAAGTCAGCGCGCTGTGGCGAGCGAGTTCCTCGGGCCGAAGCGGCGTACCTT
>JAHEDN010000325.1 GCA_024641225.1 Burkholderiales bacterium
GCTGATCAAAGCGATGCAGGCGTAGCGCGAGCGCGCTTTCTCGTCCTCATCAAACCGAGCTGCTCAGCAGCCCACAGATCCTCCGCACCCGCGCCGTCGCCGCGTTTGCACACAGTCTCGGTCGGTTGCGGCTGGTGTCGAGTTCGCGCTCATTGGCAGGAAGCAGTGCGAAGCGGACCATTGACCGTCGCTAGCTAGAGCGAGTGCTTTGTCATCCGATGGTCCAAGGTCGGTCTGTGACTTTCTGGCGGGCGCGCGTCTGACAACGCGGCCTGACCGCTAGGTCTCTCTTCGCGAGTACTTGACCGCGTTTCCGCGCGCCTTATCGACCGGATACTTTTCTGCGTTGATGCGGATCTTCTCGGAAACGGCCTTGTCGATATCGACGTTGAGTTTGTCGGCAAGACGCAAAAGATAGATCTGGATGTCCGCGATCTCATCGCAAACCGATGCGGCCGATTTCTCGCTATCCATGCAAGACCAGGACTGCTCGGGCGTTAGCCACTGGAAGAGCTCGGCTAACTCGGCGGCCTCGCACACCAACGCCGTCGCCAGGTTCTTCGGCGTGTGAAATTGTTCCCAGTCGCGCTCGGAGGCGAACTGTTGCAGTTCGCGTTGAATCGCCTTGATGTCCATCGCGGTCTCCCTGCTTGATGGAGTCTGAACGAATGATCCCGGGTCCGCTGGACATCTGCGCCCCATGGGAGCGTACGAGGTGCGCCACCCGCTGGCTGCGGAGGCGGGGTCGGATTAAGTTGCGATTCGCCGCCGCCCGCTTTGTCGGAGTGCCAACGGTGTCTGAGACAGTCGGTCATCATGAAGTGTTGTGAGCGGAAGCAGCTTGGCGCAACTCGAAGAGAAGTCGCCAGCCGAAGTCGTCCGCCCGAATACGACGGGACCAAACGATCGGCGACTAGCGCCTGAGTGCCTGCGCCACGCGGCTCACGAAGCCCGCCGAGTAGGCCCCATCGAGCCAGCGAGCAACCACGACCGCCTCGTTGTCCGGATCGATCCACACGAGGTGACCGCCTGCCCCCAGCATGAACCCGCTGGGGCGCGAGGCATCAGCGAACAGACGCCCGTCGCGATTGAGCCATGTCAGCCAGCCGTAAAACGGCGCCACGGCGCGGGGCTCGTGCATGCGCTGCACCCAATCGCGTGGAAGGACCTGCCGGCCCTGGTGCATGCCACCTTCCAGCAACAGCTGGCCGATGCGCGCCTGGTCGCGCGCGCTGATGCTCACGCCACCGCCCCAGTGCGTGCCACCGGGCACCGACTGCAGGCGCCGGCCATCGATCTCGACCCAGGCATCGTCGTAGCCCTCCCAGCGGAAGTCGTGGCCGCCGCCGATCGGCTGCAGGACGCTTTCGAGGAACACCTCCGGCAGCGGCTTGCCGAACAGGTGAAGCAGCGCCAGCGAAAGCTGGTTGATGCGAACGTCGTTGTATTCCCAGTAGCTGCCCGGTTCGCGTAGCGGGCGAAGCTCTCCTTTCTTGCCTGCCGGCGGCCTGGGGTCGTGTGACACGCGCCGGTAGTGCTCGACCTGGTCGGGCATGCCGAAACACTCGCCCTGCCATTCGCTCGTCTGCGTCAGCAGGTGCTCCCACGTGATCGGACGGTTGTGTTCCGAGTCGAAGCCTATGCCCGGCAGGCGCTCGTTGACGCGCTCGCCCGGTTTGAGCAGACCGCTCGAATGCGCGATGCCCGCCAGCAGCGCGAGGTAGGTCTTGGCAACGCTGAAGGTCTGGTCGGCGCGATCGGGCTCGCCCCAGGCGGCGACTTCCTCGCCGCGCACACGAATGACGCCGGAGACGCCACCGCGCTGATGCACTGGCCCGCGCAGGCGGTTGAACGGTGGCGGATCGTCGTGGTGGACGCCCCAATGCGCCGGGTCGGCTGCTGGGTTACGCGGCCACGGAATCTCGTGCGACTGCGCGAAGGTGACGGCTTCGTCGAACTGCCCCATGCGACTCATGATAGCCAGCGCAACAGTCGATGCTGTGACGAGGTCATCTCTTGTCTGTGAGCCAGTGCCTCCGGGGTCGCGCCTGCCCACGGATCACGCGGCGCCCGCCGCGTGAGCGTTGGCGATACCGATTCGCTCTGGCAAGCTTGTGCGTCCGTCGTCTGCGAGGAGGTCGCAATGACCACCACGGGCTTCACCGTCAGCCATCTTCGCGATGCGCATTTCGAATCCGGGCTGCGCGCGTTCTTCGAATACCGCGACCTCGGCATCCAGGCGGCCACTGACGGCCGGGTGGTTGCGCACGTGATCCGCGGCAAACTGGGTGCGCCCTTTTCCGGCCAGCCGCATCGCCACCACACGACCTTCCAGCTCGTCTACGTGCTCAAAGGCTGGATCGAATTCGAGTACGAGGGGCAGGGCACCGTGCGGCTGGAGGCCGGCTCGTGCGTGCATCAGCCGCCGCTGATCCGCCACCGTGAGATCGGCCACAGCGAGGACGTGGAGCTGCTGGAGATCGTGATGCCCGCGGATTTCACCACCGAGGAAGTGCCGGCGGTCTGACGCCGCCGCGCCTCGCATCAGGCCGCCCGTGTCGGTCAGCCTCGAAAGCCGGCTGCGCCGCCATGTCGAGCGACTCGCCGACGAGATCGGCGAGCGGCACGTGCTGCGGCCGGAGGCGCTTCACGCGGCGGAACGCTACATCGGCGAGACCCTGCGCGCGCTCGGGTACGAGGTCTCGCGGCAGGCCTACGAAGCACAGGGCGTGGACAGCGCCAACCTCGAAGTCGCGATCGCCGGCAACGCCGCTGCCTCCGAGATCGTGCTCGCCGGGGCGCACTACGACACGGTGCCCGGCTCGCCGGGCGCCGACGACAACGCCAGCGGCGTGGCGGCGATCCTCGAACTCGCCCGGTTGCTGCGCGACGCGAAGCCGGCACGCACGATCCGGCTGGTGGCGTTCGTCAACGAGGAGCCGCCGTTTTTCTTCTGGGGCGAGATGGGCAGCAAGGTGTATGCGAGGGCGGCGCGCGCGCGCGGCGACGACATCCGCGTGATGCTTTCGCTCGAGATGCTCGGCTGCTACAGCGACGAGAAGGGAAGCCAGGGCTATCCGCCGCTGCTGAAGTATTTCTATCCGACGCAGGGCAACTATGTTGCGTTCGTCTCGAACATCCGCTCGCGCCATGCATTGCGCGGAGTGTTCGAGGCCTTCCGCACGGCCAGCGCTTTCCCCGCCGAGAAGCTCGCCGCGCCGGCGCTGGTGCCCGGCATCGGCTGGAGCGACCAGTTGTCGTTCTGGCGCGAGGGCTATCCGGCGGCGATGGTCACCGATACCGCGTTTCACCGCTACCGCCACTACCACCAGCCGACCGACACGCCGGAAAAGCTCGACTATGCGCGGATGGCGCAGGTCGTCGAAGGCCTGGCGCGCACGCTCGAATCGCTGGCCAGCGCAGCCTGACGCGTCCGCCGGCGATCGCCATGTCCACCCGCACGCTCGCCCTCGACGACACGCTCTACCGCTACCTGCTCGACAACTCGCTGCGCGAACACGCGGAAATGGCCTCGCTGCGCGAGGCCACGCGCACGCACCCGCGCGCCGGCATGCAGATCTCGCCCGAGCAGGGCCAGTTCATGGCGCTGCTGGTCAGGCTGATCGGCGCGCGGCGCACGATCGAGGTCGGCGTGTTCACCGGCTACAGCGCGCTGGCGGTCGCACTGGCGCTCCCCGCCGATGGCCGCATCCTCGCCTGCGACATCAGCGACGAGTTCACCGCGCTCGGCCGGCCGCACTGGCAGCGTGCCGGCGTCGCGCACAAGATCGAACTGGTGCTGGCGCCGGCGCTCGCCACGCTCGATGCGCGGCTCGCCGCGGGCGAGGCGGGCGCCTACGACTTTGCCTTCATCGATGCCGACAAGGTCAGCTACGACGGTTACTACGAGCGCTGCCTGCAGCTGGTGCGCGGCGGCGGGCTGACGCTGGCGCGCCGCCGCTGAACGAGCGCGGATAATTCGCCGCCAACTGGCCCGGGGCCACTTTTCGTGACTGCCCGCCGGGCGGTCTCGCCACTTCAACGCCGGAAACCCGC
>JAHEDN010000326.1 GCA_024641225.1 Burkholderiales bacterium
GCTGATCGCCGATCTCGAACTGCAATGACGCAACCGCGGGCGGCGGAAGATGTCGGCCGGCTGCCGCGGCTGGCGGCGACCGCGGAGGTCTATGGCGGCAACCGTATCCGTCTGCTGGTCAACGGCGAGCAGTACTTTCCCGAACTGCTTGCCGCGATCGAGAATGCGCGCCGATTGATCGAGATCGAGACCTACATCTTCGCCGACGACAACATCGGTCATCGCGTCGCCGACGCGCTCGCTGCCGCCGGCATGCGAGGTGTCGAGGTGCGGTTGCTGATCGACGGCTTCGGCGGCGGCGAGCACGCCCGCCGACTGGTGCAGGAACTCGGCGTGCATGGCGTTCAGGTGAAGATCTACCGGCCCGAGCGGTGGTGGCGGCTCGAGCGCAAGCTGCTGCGCCGGCTGCACCGCAAGATTGCCGTGTTCGACGAGCGGCTGGCCTTTGTCGGCGGCATCAACGTCATCGACGACCATAACGTGCCGGCGCACGTGCGCGGCCGCCTCGGTCCGCGCTTCGATTTCGCGGTGGCCTGCGAGGGGCCGATCGTGGCGGCGATGACACTTGCCGTTCGGAGGCTGTGGTGGACGCTCTCCTTCGTCGACCTCCGCCATCGCGCCGGCCCGCTGCCGCGGGCGGCGCAGACGCCGCGGCCGCCCGCGCTGCCCGGCGGCGTGGCGGCGGCACTGCTGCTGCGCGACAACCTGCGCAATCGCCGCGCGATCGAGCGCGGCTACCTGCAGGTGTTCGGGGCGGCACGTGACCAGGTGGTCATCGCCAATGCCTACTTCCTGCCGGGCCGCCGCTTTCGCGCCGCTCTGCTGGAAGTGGCCGGCCGGGGCGTGCGCGTTCGGCTGCTGCTGCAGGGACAGCCCGAGTACGCGCTGCAGTTCTACGCCCAGCGCGCGCTGTACGGACAGCTTCTGGCCGGCGGCGTCGAGATCCACGAGTATGTCGCGAGCTACCTGCACGCCAAGGTCGCGGTCGTGGACGAGCGCTGGTCCACGGTCGGCTCGTCGAACATCGACCCGTACTCGCTGCTGCTGGCGCGGGAGGCGAACGTGGTCGTGCATGACGCCGGATTCGCGCGGCAGCTTGGCGCCGTGCTCGGCGAGGCGATCGAACAGAGCTCGCGCCCCATCCACCCGGCCGACTACGCTCGTCGGGGGTGGATCGCTCGTGCGCGGGACTGGTGCGCCTATTTCGTGGTGCGCCTGGCCACGGTTGTGCTGGCCCGCGGCCGCGACTACTGAAATCGGGCGGGTTGCGAGTCGCGGCGCGCAAGCCGGCGAGCCGGAGCCACCGGCCGGCACGCCGATTCTTCAGCGGCGCCCGCCGTGTGTCGGAGCCGGTAAGCCGCGCGCGGCATGCGTCGGCGATCCTTTGATAACGTCCCGCCATTGCTGATTTCGCCAGGAGTGCTGCCGGTGCCTCGTCGGGTGGCGCCGGGCTCCGACTGACCCCGTGCTCCAGCGCCTCCGCGGTTACTTTCACACCGGCGTCGCCGACCTCCGCTACCAGGGCATCGAGGTCTTCCTCTGGCGGGCATTCGTCAAGTTTCTCTCACCGCTCGTCAAGATCGATCTGCACATCCTGTACGAGAAGGACCTGACCCTGCCGATCGAGCAACGTCAGCCGAGAGTCGAGTGCAGCATCGGGCAGGCGAGCGCGGCAGACCTCGACGAGATCATCGATATGCAGGTGCCTTTGCCACCCCCTGACGTCCTCGACCACTTGTCCGACGAGCAGGAACTCCAGTACGCGCAGCATGCCCAGGCGCGGGCAAAGGCCAAGGAGACCTTCCTGCATACGATGCGCGCCGGCGAATACTGTTTCGTCGCGCGCGTCGACGGCATCGTCGCGCACAGCAACTGGACGCGATTCCACGATTGCGCGCCGGTCGAAGGGCGCGGTGTGCACCTGCTGCCTGGGGAGATCTATACGACCGACGGATTCACGGACGAGCGGTGGCGCGGGATGCGGGTGCACGAGGCGGTGCTGTCGCACATGCTGCGCTTCGCGCAGGGCCGCGGCTGCCATCTGGCATACACCATCACGGATCTCACCAAGGCGGGCTCGCGGCGCGGTCTGCGGCGCGTCGGCGGATGGCGGCGCCGGGGGCGGATTGTTTACGTTACACCGCGCGGGCTCGGGCGCACCTGGCTGCTGCGCTTTGGTGGCGACGTCGAGCCGATGTTCCGCCACGCCCGGGAGTCGATGGAGCGCCGTTAGGCCATCCCGACGATTTGCTGCGGCCTCGTTGGCGACTGCGGGCCCGGCGACTGCCCCAATAACCCGATGGAGATTCCGGGAATGTCCGGAATAAACTCCGCGCGCCGCGTGTTAGCGGTGTTTTCCACCCCCGAAAAGGAGACAGACCGATGAAACGAGTCCTGACCGCCGTCGCTGCGCTGGCGTTCGCCGGCAGCGCCTGGGCGTTCCACTGCCCGGCCGACATGAAGAAGATCGACGAAGCACTGGCCAAGAACCCAACCTTGTCGGCCGAGCAGATGGCCGAGGTCAAGAAGCAGCGCGCCGAAGGCGAAGCGCTGCACAAGGCCGGCAAGCACCAGGAATCAGTCGACACGCTGGCCAAAGCGATGAAGACGCTGAACATCAAATAGGCGTGCTCCAGCCTGACGCAAACGCCGCCCACGGGCGGCGTTTGTCATTACGGGGGTCCGCAGATGTCAGGCCGGCTCGGCCACCTTGCCGGGTTTCTCGGCCCGAACCCGGAACCTGCCGTCGAGCACCTTCAGCTTCTCCATGATCCCGGTGTACTCGAGTTCGCTCATCGGCAGCATCGCGGCACCGAAGAACCCCTGGCGCCGCATTTCGATCGCCTTGGCGGCGACCTGGTCGCGGACGCGGTTCCAGAACGGATGTGCGAACGCATCGACCGACTCGGTGAGCTTCCCCTCGTGCATCGCAAAGGCGGCGCAGCTGACTATCGGCGGGCCGTCGAAGTAACTGATCCCCGAATCCTGCGCGACCGGCATCAGCGGCATGTTGTGCGAGCCGCGCATGCCGCCGGCCACGTAGGCGCCGATCGCGTATGGGGCCAGCACCTCGCCGGTGGCCGGGAAGCTCGACTGCACGCGTACGAGCAGCACGGGGTCGTCCTTGCCCGTGTACTTGCCGGCGATGTTGTGCAGCCGCGAGGTCGACGCGGCTGCGGCTATGTCGCCGCCGGTCCGCGAACGGATCGACTCAACCACGTACCTCTCGGTGTCGCGCAGCAGCGCCGCGATCTCGTAGAGGTTCTCCGGCGCATCGAGTTCGATCAACCGGTCGCCCTCGGTGTGGTCCACGTCCATGATCGCGAAGCGGAACCCCTTGGCCATCGCCGGTGCGAGCATCAGCCCCGGCGTGTTCATCGGGTCGGCAAAGGCGAGATACAGCGGCAGGTTGAACGCGCCAGGATCGGTCTTGTCGGCGGCAAAGAACAGGAACGGCTCGTTCGGGCGTTCGTCGAATTCCATCTCGGCCACCGCCGGCCCCATGCCGCGTACGTTGCCCGAAAAGGCATCCTTCAGCAGGTCCTGGCCGGCGCCGTAAAGGCCCTGGCGCCTGGCGACGGCAGTGCCCGCGAGAAACGCGTCCCAGGCGAGCTTGTGCACGTCGGTGTCGCCGGTGCCGCGCCTGTGCGTCATCAGGAGCGCAACGTCGTCTCCCGTGTAGCTGATGCGGTGATCGATCAGGAGCCTCTTGCCCTGGCCGGCCAGGTGGGTGCGCACGGCGTCAAGCAACTGTTCCGACGGACAGATGTGTCCGCCGATCGAACCGATGTCGGCCTTGATCACACTAACCGTGATTCTCATGACTGCCTCCTTTCGGACTGCGACCATTGCCCTTGGGTTGAAGCTACGCCGTCGTGCCGTGCCGGTTGTGACCAGGGTCAGTGTCCCCTGCGCCGATCGCTAACATGGGCGATCGCCCCGCACGCTGCTGTCGGTTCCCGCCATGAGTCGCCTGCCCCCTGGTTCGAACGTCGGTACCCAGTTGCGGGCGCGTCGCATGCGGCAGGCCCGCGCGCAGGCGCTGCAG
>JAHEDN010000327.1 GCA_024641225.1 Burkholderiales bacterium
CGTCATCAGGTCGTAGCCCTTCTCGGCCAGCAGCGAGTTGACGGCCTGCAGGATCACGTCCTCGCGCAGGCGCTGCTGCTGCTGCTTCAACGACATCCGCTCCATCGCCTTCGCCATCCCTAAAAGTACCGATCAGTTTATTACTTGTCCTTGATAGTCGCAAGGAAATGACGGAAATCCACAATGGATGAAGCCCCAGCGCGTGGACATCCCGCACGGGCTCGTTCGCAGTATCTCGCACCAGAAAATTACTGATCAGTATAGACTTGAACTGTTCAGTTCAATCAGTATACTTGAGGTTGACTGTCCAGCGGCTCGCCGCGCATTTCGACGCCATACCGAATGACCCTGCCCGCAACCGCCAGCATCGGCGTCGGCCATGTCCGCCACACGCGGCTTCGGCCGACGCGCCATGCGTTCGCCTACCGCAGCTTCTTCCTGCGGTTGCCGCTGCGCACGCTGGCGACGCAGCGCTGGCCTTTCCGCCGTCTGCCGCGCAACCGCTTCGGCTGGCTGTCGTTTCACGACGCCGACCACGGCGACGGCCGCGATCCGGTGGTCTGGATCGACGCGCTATTGAAGCGTGAGGGCATTTCCGATGCCGCCGGTGAGGTCTGGCTGCACACGCTGCCACGCGTGTTCGGCTACGTGTTCAATCCCGTCAGCTTCTGGTTCTGCCACCGCGCCGACGGCGCGCTGCGCGCCGTGCTCTGCGAGGTCAAAAACACCTTCGGCGAGCGCCACTGCTACCTGCTGGCACACGACGACGGCCGCCCGCTCGCGTGGGGGGAGGAACTCACGGCGCGCAAGGTGTTTCACGTCTCGCCGTTCTGCCGTGTCGAAGGCCGTTACCGCTTCCGCTTCATGCTGGCGCGGCGCCCCGAAGGCGACCGCTTCATCGGCTGCATCGACTACGACGGCGCCGATGGCCCGCTGCTGCAGACGTCGATCGAAGGCCGTCTCGCGCAGCTCGACGACGCCGAGCTGCTGCGCACGCGCCTCGCCTACCCGGCCTTCACCCTCGGCGTGATCTTTCGCATCCACTGGCAGGCGCTGAAGCTGTGGCGCAAGCGCGTGCCGTTCTTCTCGAAGCCCGAACCGCCCGCGCTCGACGTGACCCGATGAATCACGAATTCGCCAAAGTCCTTTCGCCTCCGATCGCTCCGCTGTCGCCCCCCGATGGCGTGCGCAACAGTGCCGGGGCACTCCGGCGACAGCCGCGCATTGCCCCTGCCAGCGGGCGCGGCAGGCTGGACACCTCCGCCTATCCGCCCTCCGCGCGCTGGGCGCTCGGGCTGCTCGATCGTTTCTCCAGTGGCACATTGGAATTGACCCTTCCCGACGGACAGCACAGGCGATTCGGCACCGGCGGCCCGCACGCGCAGATCCGCTTGCACAACTGGGCTCCGCTGAACGCCGCGCTGAGGAGCGGCGACATCGGTTTCGCCGAGTCCTTCATCGATGGCGACTGGTCGACCGACGATCCGGTACGCGTGCTGCAGTATTTCGTCCGCAACCGCGAGGCCGCCGAGGCCATGATCTACGGTTCCTTCTGGGGCAGTCTCGCGTACCGACTGAAGCACCTGCTGAACAGGAACACGCGGGCACAGGCCACGAAGAACATCCACGCCCATTACGACATCGGCAACGCGTTCTACGCGTTGTGGCTCGATCCGACGATGACGTATTCGAGCGCGCTGTTCGCACCGGTTGCCGGCGATCCGTACGCTGCGGCGAGCGGCGACCAGTTGCTCGCAGCGCAGCGTCTCAAGTATCAGCGGGTGCTCGACGAGCTGCGCCTCGGTTCTGGCAGCCGCGTGCTGGAGATCGGCTGCGGCTGGGGCGGCTTCGCCGAGACGGCGGCCCGCGCTGGCCACCTGGTCAAGGGCCTGACCCTGTCGGCAGCGCAGCTGGAGTATGCGCAGAAGCGGCTCGAGCGGAACGACCTGCCCGCAGAACTCGTGCAGCAGGACTACCGCGACGAGCGCGGCCAGTACGACGGCATCGCCTCGATCGAGATGTTCGAGGCGGTGGGCGAGGCCTACTGGCCCTCGTACTTCGCAACGCTGGCGCGCTGCCTGAAGCCGGGCGCCCGCGCCTGCGTTCAGACCATCGAGATCGCCGACCGGCTGTTCGACCGCTACCGGCGCAGCACCGACTTCATCCAGCAGTACATCTTTCCGGGGGGCATGCTGCCGTGCCCCGCGGAGTTCCGTCGTCAGGCCGAGCGCGCCGGGCTGCGCATCGTCAACGCGCGTTCGTTCGGCACGCACTATGCGAAGACGCTCGCCACCTGGCGCGCGCGCTTCCTGTCGCAACTCGATGCCGTTCGCGCCCAGGGCTTCGACGAACGCTTCATCCGGATCTGGCACTTCTACCTCGCCTATTGCGAGGCGGCCTTCGCGGAGGGCAACACCGATGTCACGCAATACACGCTCGAAGCGGCCTGAGCCGCGGACGGTCGCTGAACAGGACACCAACGCCATGTCGCCAACTCGATTCGCTGCCGCGGCCCTCGTCGCCGCCGCCTCTGCCGTGACCGAACCGGTCATGGCATCCGCCGCAGGCGCCGATGCGCAGGCTCCCGCGCACGTGCGCAAGTACGTGGCCGACGTGCGGCTGGCCGGCACCGGCCGGCTGACCTGGTTTGGTTTCCACGTCTACGACGCCGCGCTGTTCGTGCCGCCGGGCTTCGATCTTGCCAACGCCAGCGCTCAGCCGTTCGTGCTCGAGCTGACCTACGCGCGCCGGCTCGACGGCAAGGCGATCGCCGAGGCGAGCCGCGACGAGATCGAGCGGCTCGGCTTCGGCAACGAGGCGCAGCAGCGGCGCTGGCACGAACAGATGCTGAAGCTGTTTCCGAACGTCGAGAAAGGGCGGCGGCTCGCGGGCGTCAACGTGCCCGGTGGCGGCGCGCGCTTCTACTTCGACGGCCAGTTCGTGGGCAGCATCGACGATCCGGAGTTTGCGCGAGCGTTCTTCGCCATCTGGCTCGACGAGCGGACACGCGCACCGCAGCTGCGCGAAAACCTCCTCAAGGGCACGCCCGCGACGCGCACCGCGGGACTCTGAGGGCAGAAGCCGAAGCAGATGACGCCACCGCACGCGTCCGCGCAGCCCACCCTCCGCATGTCCGGCGCCCAACCGGTTCGCCCGCGTCCGCGCAGGGCATCGGCAGCGGCGCTCGGCGCCTATAGCCTGCTCGCGGTGCCGCTGACGATGACGGCGTTGCCGCTGAACATCCTGCTGCCGGACTTCTACGCCGCGCACACCGCACTGTCGCTGCAGTCGATCGGCCTCATCCTGCTGGCGACGCGGCTGGTCGATGCGGTGGCCGATCCGTTGCTCGGCAGCTGGATCGACGCGCAGAAGTCGCTCGGCTCGTATCTGCGTCCGATCCTGCTCGCCGCGCCGGTGCTCGCGGCTGCCTTCTACCTCGTGTTCCACCCGCTGCAGTCGCTCAGCGCCGGCGGGCAGGCGACCTGGCTGTTCTTCACCCTGGCCGCGGCCTATCTGGGCTACTCGCTGGCCACCGTCGCCTACCAGGCGTGGGGCGCCGAACTCGCGCACGACGACGCCGGCCGCGCGCGCATCACCGGCACGCGCGAGGGCGCAGGACTGATCGGGGTGCTGATCGGCGGCGCCCTGCCACAGCTGGCCGGGTACGGCGCGACCGCGGCCGTGCTGGTCGCGCTGCTCGCCGTCACGCTGGCGCTGCTTGCGTTGAGGGCGCCGCGCCCGCCGCAGGCGCGGCCATTGCCGCCGGGCAATCCGTATCTCGCCTTCGTCGTGCCGCTGGCCACCAGCAACACACGCTGGCTGCTCGGCATCTTCGCGTTCAACGCGCTGGCGCCATCGATCACCGCGACGGTGTTCCTGTTCTTCGTGTCCGACCGGCTCGGGCTGAAGGATTACGCGCCGGGCTTCCTCGCCGTGTACTTCCTCGCCGGCGCGGCCAGCATGCCACTGTGGACCCGGCTGGCGCGGCAGATCAGCCTGCACGCACTGTGGCTCGCGGGCATGGTGGCCGCCGTGGCTGCGTTCGT
>JAHEDN010000328.1 GCA_024641225.1 Burkholderiales bacterium
TCGTGCGGGCCGGCACGCGCATCTTCTGGAAGCCGTTCGAGCCTGCCATGCCCCGCGCCGCGACTGCGACCTCGTCGGTACATGCGCTGGCACTCGGCTGGTTGTTCGCCGCGATGCTGCTGAACACCGTGGCCGCCGGCCCGCTGGCCCGCTACACCGGCGCCGCTGCGCAGCAGTTGTTCGAGCGGCGCGCCTATATCGACGCGGTGCTCGGCGCGCAGCCGGCTCCAGCGGCGCTGCCGATCCGCGAAATCGTCGGCGGCAAGCCCGCGAAGGAGAAGCCGTGAAGCGCCTGCTGCCTGCGCCGCTGCTTTCCGCGACGCTGTTCGTGGTCTGGCTGCTGCTCAACAACACGCTCGACCCGGCGCACCTGGCGCTTGCTGCGCTGCTGGCCATCGTGGTGCCGCAGTTCACCGAGAGGCTGCGAGCCGAGCAGCCGCGGGTCCGCCGTCCGCAGGTGATCGCAAGACTGGCACTGACGGTGCTGTGGGACATCGTGCTGTCGAACATCGAGGTCGCGCGCCGTATCCTCGGGGCGGAGGCGGCGATCACGCCACGCTTCGTCTGGGTGCCACTCGACCTCGGAGATCCGCACGCGATCCTTGCGCTGGCCGGCATCATCACGATGACGCCGGGCACGCTGTCGGCCGACCTGTCGCCCGACCGGCGCCACCTGCTCGTTCATGCGTTCAACGTCGACGACGAAGCGGCGCTCGTCGCCCAGATCAAGGCCCGCTACGAGGCGCCCCTCAAGGAGATCTTCGAATGATCGTCGCCGCACTGCTGCCGTTCGCGATCGGCGCCTTCACGCTGGCGCTGCTGCTGAACCTGTACCGGCTGCTGCGCGGGCCGGGACTGGCCGACCGCATCCTGGCGCTCGACACCATGTACATCAACTCGATGGCGCTGCTGATCCTGGTCGGCATCCACTTCGGCACTGCGGTGTTCTTCGAGGCGGCGCTGGTGATCGCGCTGATGGGCTTCGTCGGCACCGTGGTGCTGTCGAAGTTCGTCCTGCGCGGCGATATCGTGGAGTAAGGCGATGCAACTGCCTCTGCTGTTGGACCTGCTGCTCGCGGCCCTGATCGTGATCGGCACCGGGTTCGCGCTGATCGGCTCCTACGGGCTGGCCAAGCTGTCGGATTTCTTCAAACGGCTGCACGGCCCGACCAAGGCGAGCACGCTCGGCGTGGGCTGCGTGCTCCTCGCGTCGATGCTGTTCTTCACTCTCCGACCGGGCGCGACCGGCGTCAGCCTGCACGAACTGCTGATCACGCTGTTCATCTTCATGACCGCGCCGATCTCCGCCCACCTGCTGGTCAAGGCAGCCCTTGCGCTCGATCCTTCGGCGCGGCCGGCGGCGCCAACCGAGCGCGGCGAGTAGTGCGGTGCGATGCGGGCGCTGGCGGTCACGCCATTCGCCGATGGCTTGACGCCTTTGGCAGTCGAGGCGGCAAGCGCAACCTTCGGACGAGTCGTTTGGAAACGTGATGCAAGAGAAGAGAGCGCACCAGCGCGCAGCGGCGCTTGCTGTCATCGCGATGCTCGCGGGCTGTGCGACGGAGCAGGGATCGTTCCGCATCGATTCGACCCCGCCATCGATCCTCGCGGCGGCGGGCGACGCCGGGGTGCACGACCTGCGAGGCGCCTACCGGGCGGCCGTCTGCAGGCGGCTAAAGGACGAGACGCCGGCGTGCGACGACGTGCTGCTGCGACTCGCCGGCGAGCCCTCAGCACCGGCGCCGCCGCCCACAGCGGATCTCACGCAGCGCTACCGCATCGCCTTCGTGCCGGGGCTTTTCTCCGAGTGTTTCCAGGAGATCGCCCGACCGTTTTCCGGCGCCGAGCGCGAACTGCGCGCTGCGGGCTTTGAGGTCGACTACTTCCAGGTGTCGGGGCGCGGCACGTTGGCCGAGAACGCTGGCCGTCTTGCGGCGCACTTCGCCGGCCTCGGCGGCGACGCGCGCCCGATCATCGTGGTCGCGTACTCGAAGGGGCTGGTCGACGTGCTGGAGTTCGCGGTCCGCTTTCCTGATCGCGCACGGCGGATCGCGGCGATCGTGGCGGTCGCCGGCGCCGCGAACGGCAGCCCGCTCGCCGACGACCTGCATGGGGCATATCGGGACTATGGCGCGGCGTTTCCGCTATCGGGCTGCGCTGCGGGCACGGGAGCCGAGGTCGCCGAACTGCGCCGCGACGTTCGCCTCGAATGGTGGCGGCAGCACGGGGGCGCGGTGACCATCCCCGTGTTCGCACTGGTTGCGGCGCCAAGGCCCGATCAGGTTTCACCGGCAACCCGGGTCACTTACCGCTGGCTCGCGCAGATCGATCCGCGCAACGACGGCAGGCTGCTGTGGCACGACCAGATTCCGCCGCGGAGCTACCTGCTTGGTTACGCGAACGCAGATCACTCGTCGATCGCCGTGCCGCTTGCGCAGGCGCTGCCTTCGCTTGCTTTCCTGTTCCACGACGAGGTGCCGCGCACGGCGCTGGTCGAGGCGGCCATAGACATCGTCGCGTGGACGCTGGCCGGCGGCGAAGGCGCCGTGCCCCCGGCAAGGCCGCGATGACCGGAACGCTGCCTGTGCCACTGTTCCATTTCGTGCGAGTCATCGTCAAACGATGGTCAACACGCGGACGTCAAGCCGTCGGCGCATTCTCTCCTCGTTATCCCCACGCCCCGCTGGCTGGCCAGTGACGCCACGTTCTTCTATAAGCTCCAGGTGGCGAAGGAAGTGAAGATTTTTCGAAGGAACGCGCTTATGCCTCATCGATCTGGTGCACGTCGAGTCAAGAGGGGTGGCGGGATGCCGACTCTCTCGCGTGCACGAGCACGGCTGTGTTCTGACGGCCGAGCCTGGGTCGGCGCCAGCCTGCTCTTGTGCGTGCACGCCATGGCGCACGCGCAGGATGCCGCGGACCTCGCCAAGCAGCTCGCCAATCCCGTCGCTTCCCTGATCAGCGTGCCGTTCCAGTTCAACTGGGATCGGAACATCGGTCCCGCGGAAGACGGCAGCCGTGGCACGCTCAACATCCAGCCGGTGATTCCCGTCTCGATCTCGAGGGACTGGAATCTCATTTCGCGAACCATCCTGCCTGTGATCAATCAGGACAACGTCGTTCCCGGGGCGGGCAGCCAGTTCGGGCTCGGCGATACGGTGCAGAGCCTGTTCTTCTCTCCGAAGGCGCCGACCGCCGGCGGGCTGATCTGGGGCGCAGGCCCGGTCCTCTTGCTGCCGACCGCGACCGACGATCTCCTCGGCAGCGAGAAGTGGGGTGCGGGGCCGACGGGCGTGGTGCTGCGGCAGAAAGGACCCTGGACAGTCGGCATGCTGGCTAACCACATCTGGTCGTTTGCCGGTACGGACAGCCGCGCCGACATCAACAGCACGTTCCTGCAGCCCTTCGTCGTCTACACGACGACCAGCGGATTGACCTTCTCGGCGAATACCGAATCGACCTACGACTGGAAGTCTCGGCAATGGAATGTTCCGATCGGTGCCTTCGTCGGTAAGGTGACGAAGATCGGCGGGCAGCTCGTGCAGTTCCAGGCCGGCCCCCGCTACTTCGCCGCGAGCACCTCCAGCGGTCCGAGCGGCTGGGGCTTCCGGTTCAACGTGGTGCTGCTGTTTCCGAAGTAGTGCCTGAAGGCTGCTCCGGTTTGCTCGGGCCTGCGCCGCTTGTCGAAGAAAGACTGAAGAAATCCACGTTCAATCGGAAGCCGTAACCATGGCGATGAAAAGTTTTCTCGGGTTTGCAGCGAGCGCCGTTCTTGTCGCGTTGTCGATTCCGGCGAGCGCGCAATTCACGCCGTCGAAGGAGTCCGTCTCCAACCTTTTCCCCGGCGAGGTCTACTCACCGTACGCGCAGCGGCGCTTTCCGAGCCGGCCGCTGTGGGGCGATACGCACCTGCACACCGGCCTGTCGGTCGACGCCGGCCTGTTCGGCGCGCGCGTCGGGCTCGAGGACGCGTATCGGTTCGCGCGCGGCGAAGAGGTGATGGCGTCGACCGGCCAGCCGGCGAAGCTTGCGCGGCCGCTCGAT
>JAHEDN010000329.1 GCA_024641225.1 Burkholderiales bacterium
CCCCTCGTGGCCGGCATGCAGCGCGCTTTCGTCTTCGATGTCGACGGCGTCGGGACGCAGCGACTGCAACCGCTCGCGCAGGCGGTCGACCGTGCCTTCAGGCATCGGGTGCCTCCTTGATGTGCTGCGACAGCCAGATGCCGACGCCGACGACGAACGCGAGGGTCAGCCCCATGAGCCCGAACAGCTTGAAGTTGACCCACGCGTCGGTCGAGAAGTTGTAAGCGACGAACAGGTTGGCGGCGGCCAGCAGCGCGAAGAATCCGGCCCACACCCACAAGAGCCGCTCCCATATCGGCGCCGGCAGGTCGATCTGCCGGCCGAGGATCGTGCGCACGAAGTTGCGCTGCCAGATCAGGCGCCCGGTGATCAGGCTGCCGGCGAACAGCACGTAAAGGATCGTCGGCTTCCACTTGATGAAGGTCTCGTCGTTGAGCCAGATCGTTGCGCCGCCGAAGACGACGATCACGCCCACCGACACCCACAACATCGGCTCGACGCGCCGGCCGCGTGCCAGCAGCCAGCCGACCTGTGCAATCGAGGCGACGATCGCGACTGCGGTGGCGAGCAGGATCGGCGCCTGCGCGTCGCTCACCGTGCCGCTCGCGATCAACGTGCCGAGCCAGGACGAGGCGACCTGGCCCGCCTCGTGCGGAAACGACGTACCGAGCTTGTAGGCGACGAAGAAAAGGATGACCGGAAACAGGTCGAACAGCAGCTTCATCGGTTCGTTCCGGCAGCAAGCGGCTCGAAAACGAGCGAGGCGGAGTTGATGCAGTAGCGCAGGCCGGTCGGCGGCGGTCCGTCGTCGAACACGTGGCCGAGGTGCGCGTCGCAGACGTTGCAAAGGATCTCGGTGCGCACCATGCCGTGGCTGTGGTCGGGCTCCTCGCGCACATTCGCGGGGTCGATCGGCTCGAAGTAGCTAGGCCAGCCGCAACCGGAGTCGAACTTCGTGTCGGACGCGAAGAGCTCCGTGCCGCAGCAGACGCACCGGTAGACGCCGGTGGCCTTGTGGTTCCAGTAGCGGCCGGTAAAGGCCGGCTCAGTCGCCTTCTGCCGTGTCACGGCGTAGGAGGTCGTCGACAGCTGGTCGCGCCACTCGGCGTCGGTCTTGGTGGTCTTTGTCATCGTGGTCAGGACGAGCACGACAGGCTCAGGCCGCCGGCCCAAGCGGGCGGCGCCTTCGCGTAGTCGTCGGATTCGGGCTGTTCGTCATAAGGCCGCGCCAGCACGCGCAGCAGGCGTTCGACCTCGGCGAAGTCGCGAGGTTCACCGCCATCGCCGCGGGCCCTGCGGATCGCCACCTCGGCGAGATGATTGCGCAGCACGTACTTGGGGTTGACGCGGTTCATGCGCGCGGCGCGTTCGGCGTCGCTGCTCGCCTCCCGCCGCAGCCGGGCGCGATAGTCGACCGTCCAGGCATCGAAGGCGGCGCGGTCGGCGAAGAGATCGCGCGCGGCTCCATCTCCGCCGTCGACTTCGCCATCGGTCCGCAGTCGGGATAGCCGGCGCCAGAACAGCGTCCAGTCAGTGCGGTTGTCGTGCAGCAGCCCAACCAGCCGGTCGATCAGCGCATCGTCGCCGGGTTCCGTTGCGGCAAGCCCGAGCTTGGCGTGCATCACCTCGGCGATCGCCTTTCCGTACTCGTCGGTGTAGGTTTCGAGCGCCGCCTGCGTCGTCTCGGCATCTCCGGTGAGCGGGACCAGGGCCTGGCCCAGGCAGTACAGGTTCCAGTGCGCCACCGCCGGCTGCTGGCCGTACGCGTAGCGGCCCTGCTCGTCGGAGTGATTGCAGACGTGGCCGGCGTCGAACCCGTCGATGAAGCCGAACGGCCCGTAGTCGATCGTCAGTCCCAGGATCGACATGTTGTCGGTGTTCATCACGCCGTGGCAGAAACCGACCCCCTGCCATTGCGCAATCAGCAGGGCGGTGCGTCGTGCCACTTCGCGCAGCAGCGCCAGGTAGGGCGCGGCACCGTCGCCCGCATCGCGGCACTGCGGATAGAAGCCGTCGATCACATGGCCGGCGAGCCGCGCAAGCTGCTCGTGCTCGCCGCGCCAGTAGAAGTACTCGAACGAGCCGAAGCGGACGAAGCTCGGCGCCATGCGCGTGACCACCGCCGCAGTTTCGACCGTCTCGCGGAAGACCGGAGCGTCGGATCCCATCACCGCCAGAGCGCGTGTGGTCGGGATGCCGAGCGCGTGCATCGCCTCGGAGCAGAGGAACTCGCGGATCGACGAGCGCAGCACCGCGCGCCCGTCGCCCATGCGCGAGTAAGGCGTCCTGCCCGCGCCCTTCAGCTGCAGTTCCCACAGATTGCCGTCGCTGCCGCGCGCGCCGCCGAGCAGCAGCGCGCGGCCGTCGCCGAGCTGGGGCACATACACGCCAAACTGGTGGCCCGAATAGACGGCGGCCAGCGGATCGGTGCCGGCGAGCACGGCCGAACCCGCCAGTGGCTCGACCACATCCGGGCCGCGCAGCGCATCGGGATCCACGCCGAGAAGCTGCGCCGCGGTCGTCGAGGCGGCGACAAAATACGGCTCCGGCAGTGGCGTGGGGGCGAGCCGGGTGTAGAAATCGCCCGGCAGCCGGCCGAAGGCGTTGTCCCAGTCCAGCCCGGCCAGCGGCGAATGGGACATCAGCGGTATCGGGCGTTCAGGGGCGTTCAAGGCGGCTCCACAACAGGGGCGGCATTCTAACGGCCGCTTGTAAACTGTTTGCAGAAGAGACCATCCGACATTCAAGGAGGCACGGATGCTGCAAGGCCTGATGATGGATGTGCCGTTGCTGATCAGTTCGCTGATCGAGCATGCGGACCGGCATCACGGTGACGCGGAAATCGTTTCGCGCCGGGTCGAAGGCGACATCCACCGCTGCACCTACCACGAGTTGCACGCGCGCGCGCGGCAGATGGCCAACGCGCTGGCCGCGCTGGGCGTGCAGCAGTCCGATCGCGTGGCCACGCTGGCCTGGAACGGCTACCGGCACCTGGAACTCTACTTCGCCGTCTCCGGCAGTGGCGCCGTGCTGCATACGATCAACCCGCGCCTGCATCCGGAGCAGATCGCCTGGATTGTCAATCACGCCGAGGACCGGCTGCTGTTCTTCGACCTCACTTTCCTGCCGATCATCGAAGCGATCGCACCGCACTGCCGAACCGTGCGCAACTTCGTCGCCATGATCGAACGCGCGAAGATGCCGCAGCAGAGCAAGGTCGATCTGCTGTGCTACGAGGATCTGATCGACACCCACTCCGACCGCTTCGCCTGGCCACAGTTCGACGAGCGGCTGGCCTCGTCGCTGTGCTACACGTCGGGCACCACCGGCAACCCGAAAGGCGTGCTGTACAGCCACCGCTCGACTTTGCTGCATGCCTATGCCGAAGTCGCCCCCGATGCGCTGAACCTGTCCAGCAAGGACACCGTGCTGCCGGTGGTGCCGATGTTCCACGTCAATGCCTGGGGCCTGCCGTACGCGTCGCCGATGGCCGGCGCGAGGATGGTGATGCCGGGACCGAACCTCGACGGCAAGTCGCTGTACGAACTGTTCGAGGCCGAGCGGGTCACCGTCTCGGCCGGCGTGCCGACGGTGTGGCAGGGACTGCTGGCGCACATCGAGGCCAACGGCCTGAAGTTCTCGACGATGAAACGCACGGTGATCGGTGGCTCGGCCTGCCCGCCGGCGATGACCAAGATCTTCGAGGAAAAGTACGGCGTGCAGGTGCTGCACGCCTGGGGCATGACCGAGATGAGCCCGCTCGGCACGGTCTGCTCGTTCAAGCCGAAGCACGAAGCGTCGAGCGACGCGGAGAAGCGCGCCGTGCAGACCAAGCAGGGCCGGGTGATCTTCGGTGTCGACATGAAGATCGTCGGCGAGGATGGCGGCGAGCTGCCGTGGGATGGCAAGGCCTTCGGGAGCCTGCTGGTTCGCGGGCCGTGGGTGCTGCGCGAGTACTTCAAGGGCGAAGGCGGCAACCCGCTGCTGGCGGAGGAGGACGGCCACGGCTGGTTCCCGACCGGCGAC
>JAHEDN010000018.1 GCA_024641225.1 Burkholderiales bacterium
TTCGCCCGGTCCGGTCCAGCGTACGGTGGTTTGCATGGCTGTCATCACTCCTGTGCGAGGGGGTGGACGGGGGCGATTTCCGGGGCCGGCACTCAACTTGCGGAGGCCCGGCACGAGCAAATACAATACGCGGCTTTCCGCGGCCGGCAGCAGATCGCTCGCCGGCTGGAGCGAGGATCGGACGCGGGCAACTGCTCCCAGTCATCCTTGCGGCGAGTCGCGCAGCGGGGCGTCGATGCGGCTGATCCGCCCAGGCCCTGTTCACTGGAATCGAAGATGATGAAAACTTTCTCCGCCAAGCCGCAAGACGTCCGGCACGACTGGTATGTCGTCGATGCCAGCGAAAAGGTGCTCGGGCGCCTGGCGGCCGAAATTGCGCGCCGCCTGCGTGGCAAGCACAAGCCCGAGTACACGCCGCACGTCGATACCGGCGATTTCATCGTGGTGGTCAACGCCGGCAAGCTGAAGGTCACCGGCGCCAAGGGCAGTGACAAGATGTACTACCGGCATTCGACTTACCCGGGCGGCATCTACGAGACGTCGTTCGACAAGATGCAGGGCCGCTTCCCGGGTCGGGCGCTGCAGATTGCCGTCAAGGGCATGCTGCCCAAAGGCCCCCTGGGCTACGCGATGATCAAGAAGCTGAAGATCTACGCGAGTGGCGAGCATCCGCATTCGGCCCAGCAACCCAAGCCGCTCGAGATCTGAGGACGCGATGATTGGAAGCTATAACTACGGCACGGGGCGACGCAAGAGTTCGGTCGCCCGGGTGTTCATCAAGCGCGGGACCGGCAAGATTGTCGTCAACGGCCGCCCGATCGACGAGTATTTCAATCGCGAGACCGGCCGCATGATCGCGCGCCAGCCGCTCGCATTGACCAACCACGCGACGACCTTCGATATCCAGGTGAATGTCGACGGCGGAGGCGAGTCAGGCCAGGCGGGCGCGGTGCGCCATGGGATCGCTCGCGCACTGGTGGACTATGACGAAACGCTCAAGCCGGCGCTGTCCAAGGGCGGGCTGATCACTCGCGACGCGCGCGAGGTCGAGCGCAAGAAAGTCGGCCTGCGCAAGGCGCGCCGCCGCAAGCAGTTCTCCAAGCGCTGACGTCCGGCGCGTTGCCCGCAGTGGTTTCTTCGTGCGGCACCTCCGGGTGCCGCACGAGTCTGTGTTTCCTATACTCGATCGCTTGCGGTGCGTCGGGCAAAGGACAGTTCTCGTCCAACCCGGGTCCGGCGGATAGCGGGGCGAGATCGAGATGAACTGGAAGCTCCTGCTGCGCAAGCTGTCGACCGGTTCTCCGGAAGTCGCCGTGCGCTCCCGCCTGCCGCTGCCGCTGCGGTTGCTGCTGCTGTTCTTCGTCTTCGCACTGGCGGCGGCTGCCGGCGTCGGCATCTACGAATACGGCCGTGGACTCGGTGGTCCGGACCGCCGTGCATTGTCGGCGGAAGTCGAGCAGCTGCGGTCGCACGTGCGCGAACTCGAGGCGGAGCGAAGCCGCCTCACGGCGACGGCGACCGGGCTCGAGACCCAGATGAAGGTCGAGCGGGCCGCGCAGGAACAGCTCGCGAAACAGGCTGGAGAACTGGACGCCGAGGCGAACCGGCTGCGTGAGGACCTGGCGTTCTTCGAAAGCCTGCTGCCGGCCAAGGCCAACGCGAGTGGCATTCTGATCCGCAGTTTCCGCATGCAGCCCGACGGTGCGCCCGAGGCGATGCGATATCGCTTGCTTGTGCAGCAGGCGGGCAAGGTGGAACGCGATTTCGTCGGCATCGTGCAGATGCAGGTGAATTTCGTGCGCGAGGGGCGTAATTTCTCGATTCAGGTGCCCGACCCGGCAGTACCGGAATCACGGCGTCCGCTCGAGTTGAGTTTCCGGCACTATCAGCGGGTGGAAGGCTCGCTGACCTTGCCTGAAGGAGCCACGGCGCGTTCTGTCGTGGTGCGCATCGTCGCCGCGGGCCAGACACACGCGCAGCAGACATTTCAACTGTGACCGTTAAAGGGGGGCGAAATGTTCGGAAAGAAATCCAACGGCGACACGCACATTGCCAGCCTGATCGGTGCCGGATCGACCCTCGTCGGTGACTTCACCTTCGCGGGCGGGCTGCGCGTCGATGGCACGGTGCAGGGATCGGTTCGCTGCAGCGGGGGCGAAGGTTCGGGTCTGCTGATCGTCAGCGAGAAAGGCGCAATCGAGGGAGAGGTGCGCGCGGCGCATCTGGTCGTGGCAGGTCGGATCGCGGGCCCCGTCCACACTTCCGAGGTGGTCGAACTGCAGCCGACGGCAAGAGTCACCGGAGATGTCCATTACCGTGCGCTGGAGATTCACCACGGCGCCGTCATCGAGGGTCGGCTGATCCATGAACCCGCGGCGCAGGAGGCGAGAAGTGGCCTGAAGCTCGCGGTCGGGGCGGCCGGCGCCGCGCCCAAGACCTAGTCGCCCTGAGGGTGATGCGGGGTTGTGAACCGGGCCTGCCGCCTATAATTTGGACTGATAGTCTTTCCGGAGTGAGCTCGCCATGAATGCTGCTGTAGAAATGCCCGCCCCGCTGCACTTTTCCGATTCCGCGGCCGCCAAAGTCCGGCAGTTGATCGACGAAGAGGGCAACCCCGAACTGAAGCTGCGCGTGTTCGTCCAGGGCGGCGGCTGCTCCGGCTTCCAGTACGGCTTCACCTTCGACGAGGTCGTCAACGAAGACGACACAACGATGGAGAAAAGCGGCGTCACGCTGCTGATCGACTCGATGAGCTACCAGTACCTGGTCGGCGCAGAGATCGACTACAAAGAGGATCTCGAAGGCGCGCAGTTCGTGATCAAGAACCCGAACGCGACCACCACCTGCGGCTGCGGGTCGTCGTTCTCCGCCTGACGCGGCAGGTTGATGGAAAAGCGGGGCGCCTTCGGCGCCCCGCTTCATTTCAGCGCGGATAGTGGGCGCCGAGCGGCCGAGGTCCACGGGCGCCGGTGACCGCGGGCAGGTTAGCGCTGCGCTGCTCGACGAATTC
Organism: Burkholderiales bacterium; assembly: GCA_024641225.1. Classification (GTDB taxonomy): domain Bacteria; phylum Pseudomonadota; class Gammaproteobacteria; order Burkholderiales; family Burkholderiaceae_F; genus JADJWR01. Next base: position 3,011 of record JAHEDN010000018.1, read on the forward strand.
CCTCGCCAGCCAGGCAAAAGCCAGCGCTTCGACCTGATCGGCCGCTACGCCAAGCCGATCGGACGTCATGACATTTCGTGGCCGGCAGGCCTCGGCGAGCATCTGCATCAGCGTCGCATTGAATGCGCCGCCCCCGCAGATGACCACCTCGGCGGCTTCCGCGAAATAGCGGCTTATGGCGTTGCCGATCACGGCTGCGGTCAGCTGAGTCAGCGTCGCTTGCACATCGCGCGGGTCCACGTCGAATCCCGCGCGCTTCTTGTCCAGCCAGGCGGAATTGAACCGATCGCGGCCAGTGCTCTTCGGGGGTGCCAGGGCGAAGAACGGCTCGTCCAGAAGCGCCAGCAGCAGATCGGTGTGCACACGGCCGCCGGCCGCCCAGCGGCCGTCGCGGTCGACCGGCTCACCCAGATGCTCGAGCGCCCAGGCGTCGATCAGCACGTTCCCCGGTCCGCAGTCGAAGCCGAGCGCCGGCGAATCGATGCCGAGCGGAGGCAGTCCGGTCAGGTTGCTGATGCCGCCGATGTTGACCACCGCTCTCGGCGCCTTGCCGCGGAAGGCGGCGGCGTGGAACGCTGGCGCAAGCGGCGCACCCTGTCCGCCGGCGGCGATGTCCCGGCTGCGGAAGTCGGCGATCACGTCGATCCCTGAAAGTTCGGCGAGCGTGGCCGGTGCGTTGATCTGGATCGTGTAGCCGGCCTCAGGGTGATGGCGGACTGTCTGGCCGTGTGCGCCGATCGCACGCACCTCCTGCGGCTCGACGCCGGCCGCCAGCAGCAGGTCGCCCACTGCCGCCGCATAGGCACGTGCAAGATGCTGGCCGGCGACTGCCGCGCGGTGCAGCTCGTTCTGGTCCGGCCGATTCAGGCGCAGCAGCTCGTCACGCAGCTCGTCGGCAAGGTGGTGGTGTACATGACCGCATAACAAGGGACTTGGAGACGAGAAATCAGCCAGCACCGCGTCGATACCGTCGAGGCTGGTGCCGGTCATCAGGCCGATGAACAGGTGTGAACCGGGCACGGTACGGATTCGGGGCGGAGCGAGGCGTCAATTAGACTGCGGCCCGCCAACAAATGCCACCCGCACGGCGTTGCCGCAGCGTCGGCCATTGTCATGTCGCCAGCCGAGACTACGTTTCCGATCACCGCTGAAATCGAGGCCGCGCTGGCTCTGGTCAAGCGCGGCTGCGACGAGTTGCTGATCGAGGCGGAATTCGCGCAGAAGCTGGCGCGCAGCCGCGCCACCGGCGCGGCTCTGCGCTGCAAGCTTGGCCTTGACCCCACCGCGCCGGACATCCACCTCGGCCACACCGTGGTGCTGAACAAGCTGCGCCAGCTGCAGGACCTCGGCCACACGGTCATTTTCCTGATCGGCGACTTCACCTCGATGATCGGCGATCCGTCGGGGCGCAACACGCTGCGCCCGCCGTTGAGCCGCGAGGAGATCGACACCAACGCGAAGACCTACTTCGACCAGGCCTCGCTGGTGCTCGACCGCGCCAGGACCGAGATCCGCTACAACTCGGAGTGGTCGGAGCCGCTCGGCGCGGCCGGAATGATCAGGCTGGCCGCCAGGTACACGCTGGCGCGGTTGCTCGAGCGAGACGATTTCGCCAAGCGCATGCGCGAGAACCAGCCGATCGCGATGCACGAACTGCTCTATCCGCTGATGCAGGGCTACGACTCGGTGGCGCTGAATGCCGACCTTGAACTCGGAGGCACCGACCAGAAGTTCAACCTGCTCGTGGGCCGCGAACTGCAGCGGCATTACGGGCAGGAGCCGCAGTGCATCCTGACCATGCCGCTGCTCGAAGGGCTCGACGGCGTCGAGAAGATGAGCAAGAGCAAGGGCAACTACATTGGCATCACCGAGGCGCCGTTCGAGATGTTCGGCAAGGTGATGTCGATCTCCGATGAGCAGATGTGGCGCTGGTACGACCTGCTGTCGATGCGTTCGAACGATGAGATCGCCGCGCTGAAGACGCAGGCCGGCGAGGGGAGGAACCCGCGCGACATCAAGGCGCTGCTGGCCAAGGAGATCATCGCGCGCTTTCATTCCGCGCAGGCCGCGGAGCAGGCCGAGTTCGACTTCATGTCGCGCTTCCGGTTTGGCGCGATTCCGGCCGACATGCCGGAGATCACCATCGCGTCTGGCGGCGAAGGGGTCGGCATCGCGGCGCTGCTCAAGCAGGCGCAGCTTGCGCCGTCGACTTCGGAGGCGACCCGCAACATCGAGCAGGGCGGTGTGAGGATCGACGGCGAGAAGATCGGCGACCGCACCCTCGTGCTGAGGCCCGGCACCTACGTCGTGCAGGTCGGCAAGCGCAAGTGGGCGCGCGTGACCGTGAACTGATCAGCTTGCGGCGCGAAGGCGCCCTCGCTCGGCGAATACCCGCCTGAAGGTATCCCGCAACGGACGCACCTCGGCTGCGGCAAGCGCACCGCGGGCGGCCAGTTCCGCGTGCAGCCGCGGCAGGTTGTAGTGCGGGACTGCCGGGAAGAGATGGTGCTCGACGTGATAGTTCACGTGATGCGGAAACAGCAGCAGCCGCGCCACTGGCCCGGCGAGGTTCGTGCGCGCAGCGGTCAGCGGACTCGACAGGTCCTGCACCGCCCCGTGCTCGCAGATGGCGCGCAGCCGCAGCACCGGCTGGATGACGGTGACGAGCGGCAACGCCCACAGCAGCAGGTACTTGCCGAGAGCCTCGGCGCCGCCGGCGAGGAAGAACACAAGTGGCGCGCCGACATGGAACGCGACCACTCCCCAGCGATCGCGCCGCGCCGCGCGGCGCAGCGCCTCGGAAGTGTCGTCCAGCGGTCGCTGTTTGGTCTGCGTGCTGCTGTTGATCGCCGGATTGCCGAAGAAATAGGCGTAGGTCTTGAGCGCCGTCAGGCCGGCCACGTCCTTGCCGAGCTTTCGCAGCAGATAGGCTTTGCCGCGCGGATAACCGCCGTGAAGGGCGATGTCCGGATCAACGTCGCTGTACAGGGCGTTGTGGTGGAGGCGGTGAATCACCCGGTAGCTCATCATCGAGATGCCGCCCGCGGTGCCAATCAGGCGGCCGACGACGTCGTTCAGCCAGCGCGTCTCGAATAACCGGTAGTGCGCCGCTTCGTGGGCCAGTACGAACATCGCGTGCTGCTGCAGGCCGATCAGGACCACCGCCGGGATCACGACCCACCACGTGAAGTGCGTCAGCGCGCCGCCGATGGCGAGCGCCAGCAGGCTCGCGGTCAGCCCGATCGCGGCCAGCGAGTGCCACGGCGAAAGCCGCGTCAGTTCGGCGAGAACTTCGGGCGGCAGAAGGCGGCGCGCATCGCGCGCGCCGGCCGGCGTGCCGCGCAGGTCGTCACGAAACTGATCGCCGGGATGGTCTGCGTTCACGATCGCTCTGCTGCGCATATGGATCGACGGCGCTCGCCGTCGCGTCGGGGCCCTGCTTCTAGAATGCTCGCATGATTGCGCTGATCCAGCGAGTCGCCCGGGCGCGGGTGCGGGTCGACGGGGCCGAAGTCGGCGCGATCGGGCGCGGGGTGCTGGCGCTGGTGTGCGCGCAGCGCGGCGACACCGAGCGCGAAGCCGATGCGCTGCTCGCCAAGATGCTGGCCTTCCGCATGTTTGCAGACGAGGCGGGCAGGATGAACCTGAGCGTGGTCGATGTCGAAGGCGGCCTGCTGCTGGTGCCGCAGTTCACGCTGGCTGCCGACACTACGAGCGGCACTCGGCCGAGTTTCACCCCGGCGGCGGCGCCGGCGGACGGCGAACGGCTGTTCGGCCACTACGTCAACGGCGCGAGAGAACGCCACCACGACGTCGCCACCGGTATCTTCGGCGCCACCATGCAGGTAGAGTCGACCAACGATGGGCCGGTGACGTTCTGGCTGCAGGTCAAACCGAAGGAATCGAACAGATGAGGCTGTGGAGCGACTCGTTCGCCGATGGCGGCCGCATTCCGGACGAATGCGCGTTTGCCGTGATCGACCAGGCGCACCGCGTCAGGCTGTCGTCGAACCGCAATCCGCATCTGGAGTGGAGCGACGCGCCACCCGGCACCAAGTCATTCGTGGTGATCTGCCACGACTGCGACGTGCCGAGCAAACCGGACGACGTCAACCAGGAGGACCGCGAGATCCCCGCCGGGCTGCCGCGGGTTGACTTCTATCACTGGGTCCTGGTGGACGTCACGGCGCCGACGACGAATATCGGCGCGGGGTCCTATTCAAGCGGCGTGACGCCGCGCGGCAAGGGCGGTCCAGCGGCACCCAACGAAACCCGGCAGGGGGTCAACGACTACACCGAATGGTTCAAGGGTGACCACGACATGGAGGGGGATTACTACGGCTACGACGGGCCGTGCCCGCCGTGGAACGATTCGATCGTGCATCACTATGTATTCACCGTGTGCGCGCTCGATGTCGACCGCGTCCCGCTCGATGGACGGTTCACGGGCAGCGAGGCTCGCAAGGCGATCGAAGGACATGTGCTGGCGTCGGCATCGATCGCCGGCACCTACACGCTGAATCCTCGGCTCGCCGCGCAGGGGGAGTGATGACGTTGGACGCAGCGATGAATCTGCTGCTGATCCGCCACGGCGAGACGGCGTGGAACGCGGAGCACCGGATCCAGGGTCGGCTCGACGTGCCGCTGTCGACGACCGGCGTATGGCAGACGGGACGGCTGGCTGAGCGGCTTGCCGGCGAGGCCATCGACGCAGTGATCTCAAGCGATCTTGCGCGCGCCTGGATGACCGGTGGGCCGCTGGCCGATGCCCGTGGGCTGACGATGGTGGCCGAGGAGCGCCTGCGCGAACGCGCCTTCGGCATCTTCGAGGGCAAGACGCTCGACGAGATCGCCGCCGCGCATCCGGACGAACTCGCGGCCTGGCGCTCGCGCGACGTCGACTGGCGCATACCCGGCGGCGAATCCGGGGCCGAGTTCATCGACCGCGTGCTGGTCGCGCTGCACGAGATTGCGGCCGCATACGTTGGCCGCACGGTCGCCGTCGTGACGCACGGCGGTGTTCTCGACGTCGTCTATCGCAACGCCCGCGCGCTGGCGTGGGATGCGCCGCGCGACCACCTGATGCTCAATGCCAGCATCAACCGGCTGCAGGCTCAGACGGGGCCGCTGCGGCTGCAGATCGTCGATTGGGCGGACATCGGGCATCTGGAGCAGGCCCGCGACGAACTGGCCGCGCCCTGATTGGGCATTCCGTCGAGGGCGCGCAGCGACGCTGCGCTGACCTCGCTGCGCCTTGCATCTGCGACAGGCGGGGCCGCTTCGTTGACCGGCACCGCGCCGATGATCCGGCGCAATGCGCGCGCCTTCATGGCGCCTAGACTGCTTTTGTGGACGACGCGCTGGAACTGGCGCTGACGTTCGGCATCAGCGCCGTCATCGGCCTGCTGGTCGGTACCGAGCGGGAACGCAAGCCGACCGCAAAGGCGGGCGTGCGTACGTTCGCGCTGGTCGCCGTTCTTGGCACGGCCTGTGCGCTGGTCGGGGAGCTGCTCGGCAGCGCCTGGATGGTGCCGGTCGGTTTTGCGCTCGTCGGACTGACGCTCGCAGGCGCCCAGCTCGCCGATCCAGCGACCGTCGCCGAGGATTCCGGTACGACCACGGTTGTCGCGGCGCTTCTCGTGTACGTGCTGGGTGCTTTGAACTTCTATGGCGAACGCACCCTCGCGGTGGCACTAGGCATCGGCGTGACCGCGCTGCTCTATTTCAAGACCGAACTGGAGGGCGTCGCGACGCGGCTGACGCCGACCGACATCCGCTCGATGCTCCAGTTCGGCGCGATCAGCGCGGTCGTGCTGCCCCTGCTGCCGGATCGCAGCTACGGACCGTATGAAGTGCTCAACCCGGTCCACATCTGGCTGATGGTGGTGCTGATCTCCGGAGTCAGCCTGGCCGGCTACGTCGCCTGGCGGCTCACGCTCGAGCGCAAGGGGTTGCTCCTGACCGGCCTGCTCGGTGGCGTCATTTCGAGCACCGCCACCACGTTCGCCTTCGCGCGCCACGCGCGCGACGCCGTGCACTCGCCCTCGGCCGCGCTGACCGTGATCCTGCTCGCCAACGTCGCGATGCTGCTGCGCGTGCTGCTGCTTGTCACGGTGCTGGCGCCGATCATTCTGTCGTCGCTGGTCCTGACGCTGGTGCCGGCGCTGCTACTGACCGCTCCGGCGCTGTGGTGGCACTATCGCCGGGTTGCCGGGGAAAAGGCCGAAGGCGCGGCGGGGTTGCGCAATCCAACCCAGCTGGGTACCGCGCTGGCTTTTGCCGGCTTCTATGCGCTGGTCCTGCTGGCCGCGGCGTGGCTCTCAGACGTGCTCGGGAGCAGCGGGCTGTTCGGCCTGTCGTTCGTCTCGGGCCTGACCGATGTCGACGCCATCACGCTTTCGTCGTCCCGGCTTGCCGCCCAGGGCAGCATCGGCATCGAGGAGGCGGCCATCGCAGTCACGCTTGCGGTGATCGCCAACGTGCTTTTAAAGGCCGCGGTGTCCGTGACCGTCGGCGGCCGCACGCTCGGCTGGGCGGCGGTGACCTCCTTCGCGTTGCCGCTCGGAGGGCTGCTGGGCGGACTGTCGGTGCTGCATGCACTGGCATAATTTCCACCGCCATCTTGCCTCGCGCGACTGGCGTCCAGGTGGGTCACCATCAGGGAGCGCGAGGCCCGATTCGCGCCGTCCGCCTGGGCACCGATGGCACGTCTCCCGATCGCACCCGTTCCCAGGAGTCGCCATGTTCAAACGATCCACGCACACCATCCAAGCCATCGATCCCGAACTGTGGGCTGCGATGCAGGCGGAGAACCACCGCCAGGAAGAGCACATCGAGCTGATCGCCTCCGAGAACTACGCCAGCCCGGCGGTGATGGCTGCGCAGGGCGGTCAGATGACCAACAAGTACGCCGAGGGCTATCCGGGCCGGCGCTACTACGGCGGCTGCGAGCATGTCGACGTCGCCGAGACCCTGGCGCTGGAGAGGGTCAGGCAGCTGTTCGGCCTGCCCAACATCGAGATCGCCGCCAACGTTCAGCCGCATGCCGGTGCGCAGGCGAACGAGGCCGTGTTCCTGGCCTTGCTGAACCCCGGCGACACGATCATGGGCATGAGTCTGGCCGCGGGCGGGCACCTGACCCACGGCATGGCGCTGAACATCAGCGGCAAATGGTTCAAGGTCGTCAGCTACGGGCTGAACGCGAGCGAGGAAATCGACTATGACGCGATGGAGAACCTCGCCCATGCGAACCGCCCGAAGCTGATCATTGCCGGCGCCTCCGCCTACAGCCTGCATATCGATTTCAAGCGCGTGGCGCAGATTGCGCGCGATGTGGATGCGCTTTTCATGGTCGACATGGCGCACTACGCCGGGTTGATCGCGGCCGGCGTCTATCCGAGCCCGGTGCCGTACGCCGACGTGATTACGTCGACCACGCACAAGACGTTGCGCGGCCCGCGCGGCGGCCTGATCCTGATGAAGCCTCAGTTCGAGAAGGCCATCAACAGCGCCGTGTTCCCGGGTCTGCAGGGCGGGCCGCTGATGCACGTGATCGCGGCGAAGGCGGTGGCTTTCAAGGAGGCGCTCGCGCCGGAGTTCAAGGCCTACCAGCAGCAGGTGCTTGCCAACGCCCGCGTGATGGCCGAGACGCTCGCCCGGCGGGGACTGCGCATCGTGTCCGGAGGCACGCAGAGCCATCTGATGCTGGTAGACCTGCGCGCCAAGGGTATTACCGGTAAGGCAGCCGAGGCCGCGCTGGGTCAGGCGCACATCACCGTGAACAAGAACGCCATTCCCAACGATCCCGAGAAGCCGATGGTGACCAGCGGAATCCGCGTCGGCACGCCGGCGATGACCACGCGGGGCTTTCGCGAGTTGGAGGCCGAAACGACGGCCAATCTGATCGCCGACGTGCTCGAGGCGCCGAACGACGGCACATCGATCGACCGCGTCCGCGCCGAAGTCGGCAAGCTGACCACGAAGTTTCCCGTCTATGGCTGACGTGGCGTCGAACTCTGCGTTGACGCACTTTGCACGGATCGCCACGCGATCCGTGCTCGCGAGCTCGCGCCGCCCGGCCGGCCGCCCGAAGGGCGGTGCGCAGACTTCTTCGCGGCGCGTGCACGTGCATCGCGAAGCAATGCGTCCAGGCGCTGCGCGCCCATGAAGTGCCCCTTCTGCGACCACGCCGACACCCAGGTGATCGATTCGCGGGCCTCCGACGAGGGCGCGGTGATCCGTCGCCGGCGCCGCTGCCTGGAGTGCGACAAGCGCTTTACGACCTACGAGCGGGTCGAATTGTCGATGCCGACGCTGATCAAGCGGGGCGGCATCCGGGCCGAGTACGACCGTGACAAGCTGCGCGCCTCGATGCTGCTCGCGCTGCGCAAGCGGCCGGTCGCGCGAGAGGCGGTCGACGGGGCGATCAACCGCATCGAGGAGAAGCTGCTCAGTTCAGCACAGCGCGAGGTCAAGAGCGAGAAGCTCGGTGAACTGGTGATGCGCGAGCTCAAGCGGCTCGACAAGGTGGCCTACATCCGCTTTGCGTCCGTGTACCGCAGCTTCGAGGATGTCGACGAATTCGCCGAGGTCGTCAAGGAAATGCGCCCCGCACGCCGCCGCCGCGCGTGACGGCCGTGGCGCGCTCGATCGAAACAAACGCTTCGCTGCCACAGGATCCAGCGCGCGCTAGGCCGCGGGCCGGTGGCGCCGCCGCGTAGAATCCGCCGCCGTGTACTCGGCGCAGGATCATGATCTGATGCGACGCGCGCTGGAGCTTGCGGCGCGTTCGCTTACCCACGCAACTCCCAATCCGCGCGTCGGCTGCGTGATCGCGCGTGATGGCCGGATTCTCGGCGAAGGCTTCACGCAGCCGCCGGGGTTCAACCACGCCGAGATCGAGGCGCTGCTCGATGCGCGCCGCAACGGTCACGATCTGCATGGCGCGACCGCCTACGTTTCACTCGAGCCATGCTCGCATTTCGGGCGCACGCCGCCGTGCGTGACGGCGCTGATCGAGGCGCGTCTGGCGCGGGTGGTCGCCGCCATCGAGGATCCGAACCCGCAGGTCGCCGGACGTGGCCTGGAGGCGCTTCGCGCCGGCGGGGTCGACGTGCGCTGCGGCCTGCTGACGGCCGAGGCTGCCGAAATGAATGTCGGTTTCTTCTCGCGGATGACGCGTGGCCGACCGTGGGTGCGGCTGAAGATTGCCGCCAGCCTGGACGGCCGGACCGCGCTGCACAGCGGTGCATCGCAGTGGATCACTTCGGAAGCGGCGCGCGCGGACGGGCATGCCTGGCGTGCGCGCGCCTGTGCGATCCTCACCGGGATCGGCACGGTCGCCGCCGATAATCCGCAGATGAATGTGCGGCTGGTGCCGACGAGCCGGCAGCCGCTGAAGGTGGTGGTGGACAGCCGGCTGGACGTCGATCCGCAGGCGAGGTTGTTCGATGGCAGCCCGGTGGTCGTGGCCTGCGCAATCGACGATGCGCCACGTTCGGCGCGCCTGCGCGAGATGGGCGCGGAAGTGGTCGTGCTGCCCAACAGCGAGGGCAAGGTCGATCTGCCGGCGCTGCTGAAGGAACTGGCCCGCCGCGGCATCAACGAACTGCACGCCGAGGCCGGCTTCAAGCTCAACGGCTCCCTGGTCCGCGAGGGCTGCGTCGATGAACTGCTCGTCTACATGGCGCCCGTGCTGCTCGGCGAGGCGACGGGCATGGTGCATCTGCCGGCGCTCTCCGATCTGGCGCAGGCGCAGCGGCTGCAGTTTCGCGAAGTCACGCAGGTTGGCGAAGACGTGCGCATTCTGGCGCGTTGGGGGACGAACTGATGTTCACCGGTATCGTGGAAACGACGGGCCGCATCGCGGCGGTCGAGCCGCTGGGTTTCGGCAGGCGCCTGACCATCGAGGCGCCGGCCCTGGGCCTGGACGACGTGCAGGTCGGCGATTCGATTGCCATCAACGGCGCATGCATGACGGTGACGGCCAGGAGCGCACGCAGCTTTTCGATCGATGTCTCGGCCGAGTCTTTGTCGAAGACGGCCGGACTCGACGCCATGGGGGAGGTCAACCTCGAGAAGGCGATGCGCTTCGGCGACCGCGTCGACGGCCATCTGGTCAGCGGGCATGTCGACGGCACCGGAATCGTGCATGCGATGGCGCCGCACGGCGAGAGTTGGTCGTTCGTGATCGATGCGCCGGTGGAACTGGCGAAATACCTTGCCTACAAGGGCTCGGTGGCCGTCAATGGCGTATCGCTGACGGTCAACCGGGTCGAGGACCTGCAGCCCGGAACGGCCCAGGCGTGCTGCCGCGTCTGGATCAACCTGATCCCGCACACGATCGAGGTGACCACGCTGCGTGACCTGAAGCCGGGCGACCGCGTCAACCTCGAGGTGGACATGATCGCGCGCTACCTCGAGCGCATGCTGCCGGCGGCGCTGCGCGGCTGACCGGTCTTGGGCGCCGCGGCGCTTGCGATTGCCGCTGCTGCCGCCTTGCTGCTGGTGGCATGGCGGATCCGGCAGCGACGGGCGTGGGCGATCGTGGCAATCGCGGGCACGATTCTGTATCTCGCGCTGCGCGGCCTCCCGCAGGCGTTGGTCGTCGAACCTGCGTCCGGACAGCAGTGGAACTGGAGCGGTCATCTGCTGGCGCTGGCCGGCATGTTGGCGCTGGCGGCGATGCTTTGGCGCCGGCTAGGAGTTTCGCCGCGCGAGATCGGCTTCGCGCGGCCGTCCGATGTCGGGGTGGCTGTCCGCGTCTGCGCCGCGGCACTGCTGTTGAGCTATCCGGTCCATGTCGTCACCCGCGGGGACGTCGAAGAGATCTCGGCGGCGACCTGGCTGTTCGTCGCCACCATGCCGGGACTGGCCGAGGAGGTCGCCTTTCGCGGGGTGCTGCTGGCGGCCGCTGAGCGGGCGGCACCGTCGGCGCGCACGATTGCCGGCGTGCCGGTCAGCGTCGGCGCGGTACTTCTGACGGCGACCTTTGTCGGACTGCACGGATTCGGCCCTGGCACGCTCGTTTCCGTGCTGCCCGGCGCGCTGCTGTATCTCTGGCTGCGCCTGCGTACCGGAAGCCTCATCGCGCCGATCATCGCGCACAATCTGTGGAACCTCACGGTCCTCGCGGCTCACCTCTGAACGACGAAACCTATGCCCCGTCTCTTCGAACCCCTGTCGCTGCGCAGCCTGCAGCTCGCCAACCGCATCATGGTTTCACCGATGTGCCAGTACTCGGCGGTGGAGGGGTGCGCCACGGCCTGGCACTACACGCACCTGCTTTCGCTCGCCGGCTCCGGGGCCGCGCTGTTGTGTCTGGAGGCGACCGCGGTGACCCGCGAGGCGCGCATCACGCCCGGGTGCCTCGGCCTGTGGGACGACACTTGCGAGGCGGCGCTCGCGCCGGTCATACGTTTGATCCGCACCACGTCGCCGATCAAGCTGGCGCTGCAACTCGGTCATGCCGGACGCAAGGGCTCGAGCAGGCCGCCGTGGGAAGGCGGCAAGCTGATTCCGCTTGGAGAGGGCGGCTGGCTTCCGGAAGCGCCCTCGCCGATTGCCCACGCAGTAGACGAGCCACCGCCGCGCGAACTGGCCCGCGCGGAACTCGGCAGGCTGCGCGACGCCTTCGCTGCTTCGGCGCGGCGCGCGGCGAAGCTCGACTTCGATGCGCTCGAAGTACACATGGCACATGGGTACCTGCTGCA
>JAHEDN010000330.1 GCA_024641225.1 Burkholderiales bacterium
GCGCTGTCGGTCAACGGCGCGTTCGTGCTCGTGCTTGGCATCGTGCCGCAGTACCTGCTGGCACTGTGCGCGCAGGCGATGGTGCGCACGCTCGGCGGGTGAGGCAGCGACCGGTGACCAGTTGCCGGCGAGCCGCCAAACGGGCGGGTGCAGCATGAGCGGAAATGCCGAGGCGCCTGACCCGCTCGCCGAGGAAACGCTCGAGACGAAGCTGGTCTACGAAGGCCAGTTCCTGCGCGTGTTCGAGGACACCGTGCGCTGCCCGGATGGGCACGTCGCGCCGCGCGAGTACCTGCGTCATCCGGGCGCGGTCGCGGTGGTGCCGCTGCTCGACGACGGCCGTATCGTGATGGAAAGGCAGTTCCGCTATCCGCTCGGCCGCAGCTTCATCGAGTTTCCGGCCGGCAAGATCGATGCGGGCGAGGACATCCTCACCTGCGCGCAGCGCGAACTGCGCGAGGAGACCGGCTACGCGGCGCGCGAGTGGACCTACCTCGGCGGCTTTCACAACGCGATCGGCTACTGCGACGAGAAGATCGAGATCTACCTGGCGCGTGGCCTGACCTTCGACGCCGCGGCCAGCGACGACGGCGAGGTGCTCGAGGTGTTCACCGCCACGCTCGACGAACTGCTCGGCTGGATCGCGACGGCGAAGGTCACCGACGTGAAGACGATCATCGGCACTTACTGGCTGCAGCGCTTCCTCGCCGGCGAGTGGCCGGCGCGCGGTTGACCGCTGCTCGCCCGGGCTTCGCAGTTCGGCGCAGCACAGGCGGGACAGCGCGGCCAGCCGCTCATTGTGCCGGCGCCGGGCGCGGGACGATGCCCTCCGAGGTGCGCCGCGGTGCCTGCCCGTCGCGGATCGGCAGGTGCACGAGCGCGGCCGCACTGGCGAGCAGGATGTCGGCGAACCAGATCCACCGATAGTCGCCGGTGAGCTGGAATTCGACGCCGCCCAGCCACGCGCCGAGGAAGCTGCCGACCTGGTGCATTGCCATCGTGACGCCGAACAGTACGGCCAGGTTCGGTGCGCCGTAGAGGCGGGTCAGGAGCCCGGTCGTCAGCGGCAGCGTCGCCATGTAGGTGAGTCCCATCCAGAGCGCGAAACCCAGCAGCAGCGCCTGGCTCGGCGGAACCGCAACGAACGCCGCGACGCCGAGCGCCCGCAGGGCATAGACGGCTCCGAGCACGAGCTTCATCGGCAGACGCTGCATCAGCCAGCCGGCGCCGAGGCTGCCGACGATGTTGCAGGCACCGACGACCGCCAGCCACAGTCCGGAGAACGTTGGCGGCAGGCCGCACATTTCGATCACGCCCGGCATGTGCGTGGTGAGAAACGAAACGTGAAACCCGCAGACGAAGAAGCCGGCGGTGACGTACCAGTAGCTCGGATCACGCAGCGCTCCGGCTGCGGAGGTCGCTCTCGCCGCATTCGGCCCCGTATCCGGGCCGGCTGCGGGATGCGCCCGGAACACGCGCGACAGCGGCGCCACGGCAAGGAGGGTGGCCGCGAACACGAGCAGCGCGGCCTGCCAGCCGAACGCGGCAATCAGCGCGGCACCGATCAGTGAATAGGTCAGCTGTCCCGCCGAACTTCCGGCGGAGATCACGCCCATCGCCAGTCCGTGCCGCTCGACCGGCACGCGCTGCGCAACGACTCCCATCAGCAGCGGCGCGCCCAGCGCCGCGCCGGTGGCTCCGCCGAGCAGCATCGCCGTGGTGAGCGCGGCGCTGCCGCTGGCAACGGCGAGCAATGCGAGGCCGATGCCGGAGCCTATGGCGCCAAGGACGATGACTCGCGCCGCGCCGACGCGCTTTTCCCAGATGCCCCAGGCGGGCTGAGCCGCGCCGAAGGCGAGCAGGCTCGCGGCGATCGCCAGGCTGACGGTGGCGGTGCCGAGCGAGGTCGCCGTGTTGATCGGGCCAAGAAACAGTCCCATCGCGGAACGCGAGCCCGTCGAAACCGCCAGCAGCAGGCTCGCTGCAGCGACGGGAATCCAGAAGGAAAGCGGACGCGATGCGGGGTTCATGGGCTGCCTCTCTGTGCCAATGTCTTTTGCCGCGCGCAGTGCGCGGCTGTCGACAGGCACAGTAGGCAGCCGAGGTAATCAGCCGATGTCGGCCTCGCGGTGTTTTGTGCGACGTTGTTTCAGTCGCGTTTCGCTTCTTCGCGACTCGACCGGCCGCGGCGGCGGAGGTCAGTTCTCCGGCCCGAGGCAGTCCTCGATCGCGGCACGCAATTCCGCCGGCTCGAGTGGCTTGCGCAGCACCTGGCGAATGCCGGTCTGCTTCAGGGCCTCGACGTCGATCAGGTCGGCGTGACCGCTGTACAGCAGTACGGGGAGGTCCGGTCGCAACGACTGCGCCGCGTGAGCAAGGTCGACGCCACTCAGCTCCGGCATGGTCTGGTCGGTGAGCAGCAGGTCGAGGCTGGCGTCGACGTCGGCCAGCAGTTCGCGCGCGGCCGGAGCCTGTCGCACGGCGACCACCTCGAGCCCCCAGCTCTGCAGCAGCTCACGCATGAAGCCGAGTACCGATTCCTCGTCGTCCACCAGCAGCACACGGCCGTGCAGCGGACGACGCTGCGGGGCCGGCGCGGCCGCGTCGGACGTCCGGACCGCAGCAGTCGCGGCCGGATCGGCAGGCAACAGAACGTCGAAGCAGGCGCCGTGGTCGGACTCGATGCGCAGATGCCCGCCGTGGTCGTGCACGATGCGATGCACGGTAGCCAGCCCCATTCCTGTGCCTCGGCCGGGCGCCTTGGTCGAGAAGAACGGTTCGAAGATGCGGTCGCGCAGCTGCGGGGCGATGCCCGGCCCGCTGTCGGCAACCCAGAGCCGGTGGAACGTGCCGCTGAACGACTGGCCGCAGCTGGCACATGCCTGAGGGGCGAGGGTGATCTGCTCCACGCCGAAGCGGATTCGCCCCGCACCGCCGAGCGCATCGCGCGCATTGATGCCGAGGTTCATCAGTACCTGCTGCAACTGCACCGGGTCGACTTCGGCGACGGCGGACTCGTCGGTGGCGTCGACCTCAAGCGTGATGCTGCTCGGGAAAGTGGCCCGCAGCAGGCGCAGCGACTCCTCGATGAGCGCCGCCAGCGGCATCGCCCGGCGCTCGCCGCGCCGGCCGCGGCTGAACGTCAACATCTGCTGGATCAGGTCGCGCGCGCGGCGGCAACCCTGCTCGGCCTGTTCCAGGTATTCGCAGAGCTTGCCGTCCGCGGAGGTGGCCGGACGTTCCAGCGCCAGTCCCACGTAGCCCATGATGGCGGCGAGGATGTTGTTGAAGTCGTGCGCGATGCCGCCGGTCAGCTGGCCGATCGCCTCCATCTTCTGCACCTGGCGCAGCTGTGCCTGCAGTTCGCGCTGCTGGTCTTCGGCGTGCCGGCGCGCGGTGATGTCGCGCCCCATGTAGAGCACGTGCGGTGCGCCGCGGTGCCGGATCGGCACGCCGCGCAGTTCCAGGTCGTAGCGCACACCGTCGCGGCGGATCAATTGTGTTTCGAGGACGATCGGTTCGCCGGCGAGCGCCTTCTGGTGCAGCGGCTTGATGGCCTCGTTGACTTCGGTCGGATTGGCAAGCACGCGGTCGGCGCCAAGGACCTCCTCACGCGAGCGTCCGGTCATTGCTTCGTAAGTAGCGTTGACGTCGACGATGCGGAAGTCGGCGTCGCGCAGTACCAGGGCGTCGGCCGAGGCGTTGAATATTGCGCGGTACTGCTGCTCGCTCGCCCGCAGGGCGTCCTCGGTGCGCTTGCGCTCGGTGATATCGCGCCCGATGACCAGCACGTGCGGCTCGCCACGGTAGTCGATCGGCAGGAAGCGCAGCTCGACGTCGAAGTGCTCCCCGTCGCCCTTTGCGCCGACCGTCTCGAGCTGGCCGGCTTCGCCGGCGAGCGCACGACGGAAGACCTCGAGCCGCTTCTCGACAGCGTCGCGCGGAATGCTGTCGCTGTACGACGCGCCGATGACCTCCTCCCGCGTGTAGCGGTACATCGTCGTGAAGG
>JAHEDN010000331.1 GCA_024641225.1 Burkholderiales bacterium
GTCTTCAGCAGCTTGGTTGGGCATAAGACCGCCGAAACAGGACGCCAGAAGGGCCAATCGAGCGACCGCTTCTGGCCGACTGAGGATCGCGCTGCAGGGATTCCCGAGGTCCGCTTCGTGCGGAACTCGGAAGATCACCAAGGGCAGCTTTCGGCGGCGCGCGTCGTGGCGGAAAGGGTCGTTCCGAGACGTTTGCCAGCCCAATTCGGAAATGCGCCGCACGATCATCCGCCGCTTGCCCGCCCCGGTCGGGCAGCCGGCCGGGGCGGGTCGTTGGCACTGTCGAGACCGCAGTGCCTAAAGTCGGCGATCAGTCAGCCGGGCCCTCGGCCGAGCAGGCGAAGCTGTACGCCCCGCACCCGGCCGAGGAAGTCATGCCTTCACTCTGGAACTCGGCGCAGGCAGCCAACACCACGCACGCTGCAGCAAGAAGGATCAAGGTCTTCATGCTCTGGCTCCCTTCAGTCTGTGTGTGCCGGATCGCGAGGGCCGAATGGTCGAACGCGAAGCACAGCGCTGAGTTTTCGCCCAAAGGGGAGCGAAGTCCCGATCTCGAGGCGAAACTTTGCCGAACATTTCCGAAGGGACATTGGCGCCAGTCTCAGGCGCTCGTGGAGAAAGCAGGGCGTCGTCGGTCACGAGGGCGCGCCCTGCAGACGACGATTAGCGCTCAGCCGTGCAATCTCTCGTACTTCGCCTTCAATTGCTCGGGAGTCTCCGCGTGGTTCGGGTCCGGAATGATGCAGTCAGCCGGGCACACCTCGATGCACTGAGGCTCGTCGTGCGCGCCGACGCATTCGGTGCACTTTTCCGGATCAATGACGTAGATCGGCGAGCCCACGGCGATCGCCTCGTTCGGGCAGGGCTCGACGCAAGCGTCGCATGCAGTGCAGTCGTCGTTGATGATCAGCGCCATCTAAATCTCCTGTTCGGTTGAGTCATGTGGTTCATTCTTGGGCGGGTGAGGCCAGGCGCACCGCCTAGGCGAACTCGCTCGTATAGGACTTTAACGCCTTCATGTAGTTCGCGCGCTCGAAGGCGTCCGGATCGGGGCAGGACTGCTGGCTCAGCGAACCCTTCATCTGTTCCACCGAAGTGTATTCGCGCTCGGCCATCCAGGCATGCACGCCGCGTACGAGTGTGTCGACATGGCGCGGCCCCTTGCTCAGCAGGCTGCTGGCGAGCATCACGCAATCCGCCCCCGCCAGAAGCAGTTTCAGGACGTCGTCGGGCGTGTGCGCGCCGCCGGTCGCGGCCAGGCTGGCGTCGATGCGGCCTCGCAGGATCGCAATCCAGCGCAGCGCCAGCCGCAGTTCGTCGGATGTCGACAGCACGAGGTGCGGTGCGACCTCCAGTTCTTCGAGCAGGATGTCGGGCTGCATGAATCGGTTGAACAGCACAAGTCCCGACGCGCCGGCGTTTCTGAGTCGCGCGGCCATGTTTGCCATGGCGCTGAAATACGGTGCCACCTTGACCGCAACCGGAACGCTCACCTGGCGAGTGACGGACTCGACCAGGTCGACATAACGATTCTCGACGTCCGCGCTCGTGTCGTCGATGCTGGCGGCCAGAAAGTAGACGTTCAATTCGATCGCGTCGGCGCCGGCGTCCTGGAATTGCCGTGCGATGCCGGTCCAGCCGCCCGGGGTATAGCCGTTCAGGCTGGCGATCACCGGCACCGATAGGGCCTTCTTCGCATCGGTGATCAGCTGGAGGTATTTCTCCGGGCCGGTGCTGTACTGCGGCATTTCCGGGAAGAACCCCTGTGCTTCCGGCGACAACTCCGCGCCGTACATCATCAGGTTGTGCGTGGCCATCTCGTCGTGCTCGATCTGCTCCTCGAACAGGGATGGCAGCACAACGGCCGCCACACCGGCGTCCTGCAGCCGCTTCAGGCTGTCGACCGATCCGGTCAGCGGCGAGGCCGAGGCGACGACCGGGTGCTTTAATTCCAGGCCGAGGTATCTGGTGCGAAGATCGACGGTCATGACGTTGCCTCCTCGGAACGCGCCGCATCGGGTTTTCCGTCGGACGTCGCCGGCGCGGCAGCGCTGGCGACGTTGCCGCTGTCGGCGCCGTCAACCGGCGGGGCCTGACCGTCCTGCGCAACCACCCGATGCACGCCCGCGACCTGCTCGTAAAGTTGCCAGCGGGCGTCGGCATCGTGCTGCGCGGATTTGAGCAGCATCTTCGCGCGTGCCGGGTCCGACTGGGCCAGCATCGCGTAGCGACCTTCCTTCATCACGAACTGCTCGAGGGGTTGCGTGGGCTTGCGGGAATCCAGCTTCAGCGGATGATCGGCGCCGCCCATTCCAAGTCGCGGATCGTAGTGATAGAGCGTCAGGTAGCCGCTCTTGACCGCATCGCGCTGGTGGCTCATCCCGGTGGTCATGTCGATGCCGTGCGCGATGCAATGGCTGTAGGCGATGATCAGCGACGGTCCGGGCCACGACGCCGCCTCCTGGAAGGTGCGCACGGTCTGCACCGGATTCGCGCCCATCGCTACCTGTGCCACGTAGACATTGCCGTACGCCATCGCGATCATGCCGAGGTCTTTCTTGCCGGAGGACTTGCCCGCCGCAGCGAATTTCGCGACTGCGCCGCGCGGCGTGGACTTCGACGCCTGCCCGCCGGTGTTGCTGTAGACCTCGGTGTCGAGGACCAGGATGTTGACGTTGCGCCCGGAGGCGAGCACGTGGTCCAGTCCGCCGTAACCGATGTCGTAGGCCCAGCCGTCGCCGCCGACGATCCACACGCTTCGCACGACCAAATTGTCGGCCACCGCGAGAAGACGCTGCGCCTCGGGGAAGCGCAGCCCGGGCAGGAGCGCCTTGAGCTGCTTGACGCGCTCGCGCTGCTGCGTGACCTGTTCGTCATTGTCTTGGGGCGAACCGAGCAGTGCGTCGGCCAGGTCCTGGCCGATCTCGCTGCGCAGTTCGCGTACCAGCATCTGTGCGAGATCGCGTTGCGCGTCGAGCGCGAGTCGCATGCCGAGTCCGAATTCGGCGTTGTCCTCGAACAGGCTGTTTGCCCAGGCGGGTCCCTGGCCCTGGGCGTTCTGCGACCACGGCGTGGTCGGCAGATTGCCGCCGTAGATCGACGAGCAGCCGGTGGCATTTGCCACCATCAGGCGATCGCCGTAGAGCTGCGAGAGCAGCTTCACGTAAGGCGTTTCGCCGCAACCCGAGCAGGCGCCCGAATATTCGAACAGCGGCTTGCGGAGTTGCGAGCCACGCAAACCGTCGATCTTGTCGAACGACGGTCGCACCTCCGGCAGGCTAAGGTAGAAGTCGTAGTTGGCGCGCTCGGCCTCCAGGTGCTCGTGCTTCGGCGCCATGTTGATGGCCTTGTGCTTGACCACCTGCTTGCTGCGCGTCGGGCAGACGTCGACGCAGATCCCGCAGCCGGTGCAGTCGTCCGGCGCGACCTGCAGGCTGTAGAGCATGCCGTCCAGCGGTCCGCCGTCCTTGCGGGCCCACGGCACC
Source organism: Burkholderiales bacterium (assembly GCA_024641225.1). Classification (GTDB taxonomy): domain Bacteria; phylum Pseudomonadota; class Gammaproteobacteria; order Burkholderiales; family Burkholderiaceae_F; genus JADJWR01. The sequence continues at coordinate 3,486 of JAHEDN010000331.1, forward strand.
GCTTTGAAGCCGGCCGGCGCGCGGGCCATCTCGTCGGGCGAGAAGACGTTCATGCGGATCGCGGCATGCGGGCAGACCAGCGGGCAGATCGCGCACTGCGTGCAAAGGGTCTCGTCCCAGATCGGGATCTCCAGCGCGATGCTGCGCTTTTCCCACTGGGTGGTGCCGGTGGGGAAGGTACCGTCCACTGGCATCGCGGATACGGGGAGCAGGTCGCCCTTGCCGTCCATCATCATCGCGGTCACGCGCTGGACGAAATCGGGTGCCGCCCGCGGTACGATCGGACGCAGCACCAGGGTCGAGTCGGCCCGATCAGGCACTTTCACTTCAAGCAATGCCGCCAATGAGGCATCGACGGCGGCGAAGTTGCGGGCCAGCACGGTTTCGCCGCGCTTTCCGTAGGTCTTGCGGATCGCCTCCTTGATCTTCGCGATCGCTTCCTCGCGCGGCAGGATGCCGGAGATCGCGAAGAAGCAGGCCTGCGTCACCGTGTTGATGCGCCCGGCGAGCCCGGCCTGTTT
>JAHEDN010000332.1 GCA_024641225.1 Burkholderiales bacterium
GAATACTTCTCGCTGATGGTGCTCGGCCTGATCGGCGCGGTGGTGCTGGCCTCCGGATCGCTGATCAAGGCGATCGCGATGATCCTTCTCGGTCTGCTGCTCGGGCTGGTCGGCACCGACGTGAACTCGGGCGTGGCCCGCTTCGCCTTCGACGTGCCCGAGCTCACCGACGGACTCGGTTTCGTCGCGGTGGCCATGGGCGTGTTCGCCTTTGCCGAGATCGCGGTCAACATCGAGAAGCGCGAGAAGCGCGAGGTCTTCACCGGCAAGGTCAAGAATCTGCTGCCGACCCGTGCGGACCTGAAGGAGTCGGCACCGGCGATCGCGCGCGGAACGCTGCTCGGCTCGGTGCTTGGCATCCTGCCCGGCGGCGGCGCGCTGCTCTCGGCGTTCGCCTCCTACAGCATGGAGAAGAAGTTTGCCGGCAAGGACGCCAAGCCGCCGTTCGGTCAGGGCAACATCCGCGGAGTCGCCGGGCCGGAATCGGCCAACAACGCCGGCGCGCAGACCTCGTTCATCCCGATGCTGACGCTCGGCATCCCGTCGAACGCGGTGATGGCGCTGATGATCGGCGCGATGACGATCCACAACATCCAGCCCGGGCCGCAGGTCATGTCGAGCAACCCGGCGCTGTTCTGGGGCCTGATCGCCTCGATGTGGGTCGGCAACCTGATGCTGGTGGTGCTCAACCTGCCGCTGATCGGCATGTGGGTGCTGCTGCTGAAAGTGCCATACAAGTGGCTGTATCCGGCGATCCTGACCTTCTGCTGCATCGGCGCCTTTTCGATCAACAACAATCCGTTCGACGTCTACGTGACCGCCATCTTCGGCGCCGTCGGCTACGTCTTCTACAAGCTGGCGTGCGAGCCGGCGCCACTGATCCTCGGCTTCATTCTCGGCCCGATGATGGAAGAGAACCTGCGCCGCGCCCTGCTGCTGTCGCGCGGCGACGCGACGGTGTTCTTCACCCGGCCGCTGTCCCTGACGCTCCTCCTCATGGCCGCCGCGCTCGTCGTGCTGGTCGCCCTGCCGGCGATCAAGTCGGGGCGCGAGCGGGCGTTCCACGATGGCGACTGAAAGGCCGCCGCGCCAACAACGAAAAAGCCCGGCTGTGCCGGGCTTTTTCACGACCAGCGCCGAAGCGCCGGCCGTCTCGGGGGAGGTTGTCGGTCGGCGGCCCGCCTTTCAGTTGGCGCGCTGCACGCTGGGCGTCGAGGCCAGGTTCGCCGGACGCTCGCCGATGACCTCGGCCACCGGCAGCACGATCACGTCGTTGCCGGCCGTCAGACGCGTGTACTCGTCGCTGAAGTGAGACTTGGCCAGCACCAGCGTTACGCCGACGAAGGCGGCCATCGCGGCACTGACGAGGCGGACGGTCCTGGACGTTGCGTTCATGGTGGGCTCCTTCGCTGCTGTCTTGTTGATCGGTCTGGAAGCGATGCGTTGTTCCTTGAGTTGAACTTTAGGCAGCGCGGACGCTCGCCGCGAGCGGATTGCGACGGAGCGCGCAAAACGTGGACTGAGATGCAAGCGCTGCATTCGTCGCCAACTGGCACAATCCGCCGCTCACTCCGCAATTCAGGCGTTTCGTCATGCCCAGCCACCTTTCATCACCGTTTTCCGTCGCTCCGGCCGCCGCGTTCGTCGCGGCGCCGGCCCGCTGGCTGCGCGGCGCGGGTCTCGGGCGATGAAGTTCGACTGGCACAACCCCTACCCGACCACGCGCCGGCCGGTCTTCGCGCGCAATGTCGTCGCCACCAGCCAGCCGCTGGCCGCGCAGGCGGGCCTCGCCGTGATGGCGCGCGGCGGCAATGCGGTCGACGCCGCGATCGCCGCCGCAGCAGTGATCGCGCTGACCGAGCCTTGCAGCAATGGGCTCGGTTCGGACAACTTCGCGATCGTCTGGGATGGCAAGCGGCTGCACGGCCTGAATGCCAGCGGCACCGCGCCTGCGGCCTGGACCCTGGACTACTTCCGGGGCAAGTACGGCGATGACCTCGCCGCCAGGCGTCCGGTGCGCGGCTGGGATGCGGTGACCGTGCCCGGCGCGGTCGCCGGGTGGGCGCTGCTGCACGAACGGTTCGGCAAGCTCGCCTTCGCCGACGTGCTTGCGCCGGCCATCGACTACGCCGAGCGCGGCTTCGCGGTCAGCAATGTCGTCAACGAGAAGTGGCAGCTGGCCGCACCGCTGCTGCGCGATCAGCCCGGCTTCGCCGATCACTTCCTGCCGCGCGGGCGCGCCCCGGAGATCGGCGAGCACTTCGTTCTGAAGGGTGCCGCGCGCACGCTGAAGCGGGTCGCCGATGGCGGCGGCGCCGCGTTCTATCGCGGCGAGATCGCCGAGGCGATCGCCGGCCACGCGCGGGAGCACGGCGGCGCAATGACCGCGGCGGACCTCGCCGCGTACTGGGACTTCGTGCGCCACCACGGCTGGGTCGGAACGATCAGCCAGGAATTCTCCGGTCACACGCTGCACGAACTTCCGCCGAACGGCCAGGGCATCGCGGCGCTTGCCTGCCTGGGCATCCTGAAACACACGGGGCTCGCCGATCATGCGGTCGACTCGGCGGACTGGCATCACGTGATGATCGAGGCGATGAAGCTCGCGTTCGCCGACACCTACGCCTTCGTGGCCGACTCGCGCGCGATGCGCGTCACGCCGGCGCAGATGCTCGACGACGCGTATCTCAAATCGCGCGCGGAGCTGATTGACATGTCGCGCGCGCAGCCCTTTGCTGCCGGCTCGCCGCCGCAGGGCGGCACCATCTACCTGTCGGCCGCCGACGCCGGCGGCATGATGATCAGTTTCATCCAGAGCAACTACATGGGCTTCGGCTCCGGCGTGGTGATTCCCGGATACGGCATCTCGCTGCAGAACCGCGGGGTCGGTTTCTCGTTCGATCCCGCCAACGCCAATTGCGTCGGCCCCGGCAAGCAGCCGTTCCACACCATCATTCCGGCGTTCCTGATGAAGGACGGCATGCCGTTGCTGAGCTTCGGCGTGATGGGCGGCAACATGCAGCCTCAAGGCCACGTGCAGACGCTCACCCGCATGCTGCTCGCCGGTCAGCAGCCGCAAGCGGCGTGCGATGCCCCGCGCTGGAAGTGGGACTCAGGGCTGAAGGTCGACATGGAGCCGACCATGACCGCGGCCGTGCGCGACGAACTCGGCCGGCGCGGGCACCGCATCGCACGAGTCGAGGACAGCTACATGGATTTCGGCAGCGGCCAGTTCATCTGGCGGCTCGGTGACCCCGCCGTCGAAGGCTATGTTGCCGCCAGCGATTCGCGACGCGACGGCCTGGCTGCAGGCTTCTGAAACACCATTTCCGCGGGAGGTTCGTCATGACCCTTTGTCCGATCGCCATCGTTGCCGGCTGCAAGAAGTGCCCGGCCTTTTCCGTCTGTCCGCTGAAGGAAGTGATCGGCGACCAGAAGAAGCCCGAGGCCAAACCTGCCGGCAAGCCCGAGCCGGCCAAGCGCAAGGCGCACAAGAAGTAGCAGCCTCGGCGGCGCGATGGGCGCCGCCGCTGATCATCCGGAGGCAGCGTCGACGCGACGCGCAGGCGGTCGCTTGCCTCATCCGTGTCGGCGCGTTCTTCGCTTCGTTCACGGGCGGCCGTCGCCCGTAGAATCCGGCCCCGCTCCTCCACGAAACCAGGCATCCGTATGACCACTCAGAAAAACTACGAAGCCGTTACCCCGCACAAGGTCGCATTCCTGGGCCTCGGCGTGATGGGCTTTCCGATGGCGGGCCACCTGGCTCGCGCCGGCCATCACGTCGCTGTCTACAACCGGACCGTCAAGAAGGCCGAGCGCTGGGCCGATGAATACGGCGGACGCGTTGGCGCCACACCGCGCGAGGCCGCCGAAGGCGCGCAGATCGTGTTTGCCTGCGTCGGCAACGATGACGACCTGCGCAGCGTCGCGCTTGGCGCCGACGGCGCCTTCGCCGGCATGGCCAAGGACGCGATCTTCTTCGACAGCACCACCGCCTCGGC
>JAHEDN010000333.1 GCA_024641225.1 Burkholderiales bacterium
AGCCCGACAGCCCGCCGACAGCGACCAGCAGCGGCGACGGCGCCACCGCGAGACGCTCGGCCAACGCCAGGTCGCGCGCGAAAGCGGCGGCGGCCTTCTTGCGCCCGGCCGCGTGCGCGTCGGGCTGGTGGGCGCGGATCAGCGAGACCTTGGCGCGCACTAGCGCGCGGTAGACGGCATAGAAGCGCATGCCCGTCAGCAGTTCGTAGTCGCCGCTCGCCTCGAGATACCGGTCGACGAACCGCCACGCCAGCCGTGGCAGGCCGTGCTCGACCAGGTCCATGAAGGTGAAGGCGATGTCGCTGGCCACGTCGATGAAGCGCAGCTCGGGGTTGAACTCGATCCCGTCGAAGGGCACCGGCACCTCGTCGAGCAGGACGATGTTGGCCAGATGCAGGTCGCCGTGGCATTCGCGGATGAAGCCGCCGGCACGCCGTGCCGCGAACCAGCCGGCGCGGCGGCGAAACTCCGCCTCGGTCCATTGAGCGAGCCGCTGCAGCCGCGCGCGCCGCGGTTCGTCGTCGATCCGCAGCAGGCACAGCGCGAAGTTGTCGCGCGCCCAGCGCAGCACCTTCTCCGGTGCCCCGTAGTCGGTGCCGGCCGCCGCCGGCGCTGCACGGGCGTGAAACGCGGCCACCGCAGCAGCGAGCCGGTCGATGTGCGTGGCGTTCAGCCGGCCGGCGCGCGCGCGGCGGTCGGCCAGGTTGCGCGTGGCAAAACGGTGCATCCTCACCGCGCATTCGATCGCCGCACCGCGGCCGCCGAGGCGCGGCGCAACGTCACTGCCGGTGATGCGCACGACGTCCAGGTAGATCTGCGGCGCGGTGCGCCGGTTCAGCCGCACCTCCTCCTCGCAGCAGCGCTGCCTGGCAGCAAGCGTGCTGAAATCGACGAATCCGAAAGCCACCGGCTTCTTCAGCTTGTAGGCGTAGTCGCCGGCGAGCAGCACGCTGGAGATGTGCGTCTGGATCAGCGTGACCGGTCGTCCTGTCGCTGCCCTGAGGTGGCTGCGCAGCGCCGCGACCAGCGCCGCATGCCGGGCCATCGCGCCGTTGGGTGGAGCGCGCCGGCGGTGCGCCGAGCGTGTCGCGGAAGCACGTTGCGCCGCAGTTCGCCGCTCTTCGATCTGCGTTGGGCGAGTACGCGTGGGATGCATGCGGACGCCTTCGCCGTCACGGTCCGGTTGCGGCGGCTGCCTGTTCGCGCCGCGCGGGTCGGTGGTGGCGGCGGCTTTCATTGGCGTGCACCGGCAGTTTCAGCCTGCCTCCTTCGCCGGAGCCAGCAGCACGGCCAGCCGGCCATCGCCGGCCTCTTGCAGCGCGCGCTGCGGATGCGCACCAAGCGCCGCACGCTCACAGACGACGACGCGCACGCGGCGCGCATGAAGGTCGGGCAGCAGTTCGCGCAGCGCGCGCAATCGGCCGGACGGCTCCCCGGCTGCCGCGTCGATGCACGGCGCGTGCAGCGCCTGCGCCAGGCCGCGGGCCAGTTCGCCCTGCACGCCGGAGCCGCAGGCGGCGATCGGACCGCTGCTGCGCGCGCCCTGGTGCGGCAGGTAAAGCAGAGCGGCAGGCGCAGCCAGCGCGGCGTCGAGCAGGCCGGTGAACGGCTGCACCCAGCGCGCCATCGGGTCGGAAGGCTCGCTGACGACCAGCAGATCGCCGGCCTGCGCAACCTGACCAAGCACCGCAGCAGGTCCACCGCGGATCTCGGTCACCTGCGCATGCAGTCCCGCCCGGCTTGCGGCTTCGAGGCGCCGGCGCAGCCCGGCGCTGGCGAGCTCGAGTTCGCGCAGCAGGTCCGCGCGCGGCACGTCGCGCCACAGGGAAACCCGCTGATCGAACGCGCGCGGCGACGGCAATTCGGCGAGCGCCAGCGTGGCCACGTCCTCGAGCAGCACCGCCTGCAGTTCCGCGCCGAGCGCGCGCGCCAGCTCGATCACCGCATCGACGGCCGCTGGCGCCACGCCGGCGGGAAAACTCGCCACGAGGCGCGCATACAGCACTGGCGCGGCCATCTCAGCCTCGTCCCGGGCAGGCCGCCGCGCCGTTGCTCAGCCGGCATTCGGCGAATGGACCACGCGCCTGCCGCATCGCCTACTTCCCTTCGGCCGGGGGCACGCCGAACTCGCGGCGCGTCTTCGCGTAGGCGAGCAGCCGCGCCTCGACGCGGCCGTTGACGCTGTCGGCAGCAAAGCTTCCGTCCGCAGCGCGGCTGCCTGCGGCCATAGCGGTCAGCGCGTGCAGCGCATCGTCGACGCTGGCCACGGTCGACACCGAAAAGCGACCCGCATTGCAGGCGTCAACCACGTCGCCGCGCAGCATCAGGTGCTGCACGTTGGCCGCCGGAATCAGCACGCCCTGCGTGCCGGTCAGACCGCGCGCCTGGCACAGATCGAAGAAGCCCTCGATCTTCTCGTTGACGCCGCCGATGGCCTGCACATCACCGTGCTGGTTGATCGACCCGGTCACGGCCAGGTCCTGCCGCAGCGGCACATCGGCAAGCGCCGACAGCAGCGCGCAGGTTTCGGCGAGCGAAGCGGAATCGCCTTCCACGCCGCCGTACGACTGCTCGAAAACGAGGCTGGCGTGCAGCGACATCGGCGCGTCGAGCGCATAGCGGCCGGCGAGGAACCCGCCGAGGATCAGGACGCCTTTCGCGTGCAGCGGCCCGCCGAGCTCGACCTCGCGCTCAATGTCGACCAGCTTGCCGGCGCCGGGCCGCACGCGCGCGGTGATCCGCGTCGGCCTGCCGAACGACGCCTCGCCGAGCGTGAGCACCGACAGCCCGTTGATCTGCGCCACCGTGCTGCCCGAGGTGGCGATCAGCGCGATCTCGCGCAGCATCGCCTCCTGCACGCGCTCGCGCAGGCGGCCGGCGCGGCGGATTCGCTCGTCGATCGCCCGCTGAACGTCGGCGCGCATGGTGACCTCGCGGCCGCCGTCGCGGGCCCAGAAGTCGGCCTCGGCAAGCAGGTCGCGGATACGGTCGACGTGCAGCGTCAGCTTGTGCGCGTCGTCGGCCATGCGCGCCGCGTGCTCGATCACCCGAGCCACGGCCGGCGCGTCGAGCGGCTGCAGCGATGCGTCGCGCGCCAGCGCCGCAACCAGCTGCGCGAAGCCGGCCTCGGCCGCAGGCTGCCGTTCGAGCGCGTCCTCGAAGTCGGCCAGCACCTTGAAGTGCGCCGCCAGTTCCGGATCGAACGCGGAGAGCAGCCAGTACAGCCAGCGCTCGCCGACCAGCACGACCTTGACCTGCAGCGGGATCGGGTCCGGCTCGAGCGACACGGTGCTGGTCAGGCTGAGGATGTCGTCGACGCTCTCGAAACGGATGCGCCGCGTCTTCAGCGCGCGCTTCAGCGCCGCCCAAGAGAACGGCTCGGTCAGCAGGCTGCGCGCGTCGAGCAGCAGATAGCCGCCGTTAGCCCGGTGCAGCGCGCCCGCCTTCAGCCGGCGAAAGTCCGTCGACAGCACGCCGCGGTGCCACACGTGCTCGATCCGGCCGACCAGGTTGCGCAGCGTCGGATGCAGTTCCTCGACCACCGGCGCGCCGGCCGGAGTGCCTTCCGCGGTGACCAGCACGTTGACCTCGTAGCGGTCGAGCGGCCCGATCGTGGTCCACTCCTGCTCCTCGCCGTCGCTTTCTTCGCGCGCGGCGGCCTGCGCCGGGCCGATGAACACGCCGACGTTGTCGAGCAGGTCGTTGCGCATCGCGTCGAGGTGCTCGAGCGCGACCGGCAGGTCGGCAAAGCGGGTCTTCGTCTCGTCGATCGAGTGGCTGACCGCAAAGCGCGCCGTGTCGCGGTCGAGCGTGCGCGCTTCCTCGCGGCGTTCCTTGTCCCAGCGCGGCACGGTCTGCAGGATCTCCTGCAGCTTCTCCTCGAACTGACGCAGCAGATCGTGCAGCCGGGTGCGCTCGGCCTCGGGCAGCGCGTTGAACGCATCCGGCTTCAGCACCTCGCCACCTTCGGCCAGCGGCGCCACGCCGAAGCCGAACGGCGT
>JAHEDN010000334.1 GCA_024641225.1 Burkholderiales bacterium
TGTTCGACTTCGACGCCTCGCGTTTCCGTTCCGACATGTGGTTCGAGCGGGTGCACCCGGACGACGCGCAGCCCTATTCCGAAGCCATCCGCAATCACTTCCGCGGCCGCGAGTCGCAGTTCAGCAGCGAGTACCGGATCCGCGTGGCAAGCGGAGAATATCGCTGGGTGCGCGACCGCGCGATCATGCTGCGCGCCGCGAACAACCACGTGCTCAGGTTGGTCGGCGCTGTGAGCGACATCACCGATCTGAAGGCGCGCGAGCAGGAACTCGACGCGGCAATGCAACGCACCAACGCGCTGCTCGCCGAATTCAACGCCGTGCTCGACGCGATCGACTATGCGGTGCTGTTCATGGGCCCCGACCTGCGCGCGCGCATCGCCAACCGCGCGTTCCGCTCGATGTGGGCGGTAACCGACGCGCTGATCGAGAGCCGTGCGAGCATGGCGGACCTCGTGCGGCACGTGAATTCACTGGGCCTTTACGGCCATCACGACGTTTCCGACGGCGGCTTCGAGGCGCACCTCGAGGCCCGCGTGCAGGCAGTGCGAGAGGGCAATATCGCCCCCGCCGAACTACGCCTCACCGATGGCCGCGTCATCCGCTACCAGTGCATCGCGCTGCCCGACGGCGGGCGCATGCTCACCTATTTCGACATCACCGAACTGCAGCAGGCCAAGCACGCCGCCGAGGAAGCCTCGCGGATGAAGTCCGACTTCCTCGCGAACATGAGCCACGAGATCCGCACGCCGATGAACGCGATCATCGGCATGACCCACCTCGCGTTGCGCACCGATCTGAGCGAAAAGCAGCGCAACTACCTGACGAAAGTGGACAGCGCCTCGAAGGGGCTGCTCGGAATCATCAACGACATTCTCGACTTCTCGAAGATCGAGGCCGGCAAGATCCAGTTCGAGCGCGTGCCGTTCTCGCTCGAGGAAGTGCTGCAGTCGCTCGCCGACCTGCTGGTTGTCAAGGCGCAGGAAAAGGGCCTGGAGCTGATGTTCGACGTTGGCGCCGACGTGCCGATCGGCCTGGTGGGCGACGGCATGCGCCTCGGGCAGGTGCTTACGAACCTGGTGAGCAACGCGATCAAGTTCACCGAAACCGGCGAGATCACGGTGGGGGTGCACAGGGTCGGTGGCGACAGCGGCGAGGTGCAGCTGCGCTTCGACATCACCGACACCGGCATCGGCCTCACGCCGCAGCAGCGCGCGCGCCTGTTCACCGCGTTCACGCAGGCGGACGCGTCCACCACGCGACGCTACGGGGGCACCGGTCTTGGCCTGAGCATCAGCCGCCGCCTGGTGGAAATGATGGACGGCGAGATCGACATCGAGAGCGAGCCCGGCGTTGGCAGTCGCTTCTTCTTCACCGCGCGCTTTGGCGTGCAGGACGGCGCGCGCGTCGAGGGCGAGGCCAGCGCCGAAGACGTGAGCGGACTGCGCGTGCTGGTGATCGACGACAGCGCGCCCGCCAGGGAGATTTTCGTCGCAGGGCTGAGCGCGCTGGGCTTCGACGCGCAGTCGGCTGCGAGTGGCGCAGAGGGCATCGCCGCGCTGCAGGCCGCCGCCGCGGTCGGCAACCCCTTCGATCTCGCGCTGGTCGACTGGCAGATGCCGGGCATGGACGGCCTCGAGACGATCCGCCAGATTCGCTCCGGCGCCGCGCACGCGCCCACGCCAACGCTGATCATGGCCACCGCCTACAGCCGCGACGACCTGCTCACCGCCGCCAGGGACGTGCAGCTCGAGGGCGTGATGGTCAAACCGGCCAGTCCGTCGACCATGCTCGACACGATCGTGGCGGCACGCAGCGAAGCGACAAGGCGCCGATCCTCGGTGCGCACGCCGCGCGCGGGCGCGCCCAGCGAGGCGAACATGCTGCGCGGCAAGCGCCTGCTGCTGGTCGAGGACAACGTGGTGAACCAGGAAGTCGCGCTCGAGATCCTGGGCGCGGCCGGCGCGTCGGTCGACGTCGCGGGCAACGGGCGCGAGGCAATCGACCGCCTCGCGGAGCACGACTATGATCTGGTGCTGATGGATTGCCAGATGCCTGTGCTGGATGGCTTCGAGGCCACGCGCGAGATACGGCGCGACCCGCGCCACGACGCGCTCCCGGTGATCGCAATGACGGCCAATGCGATGGCGGGCGATCGTGAACGTTGCCTCGAGGCCGGCATGAACGATCACATCGCCAAACCGATCGACGTCGCCGCGATGTTCACCACACTGGCCAAGTGGACGCAGCGGCCCGACGGTGGGGGTGCCGCGGGATCGGCGGCCTCCACGGCCGCGGTGTCGCAGCCAGCGGCGATCGATCAGGGCGCCGCGCTGCTCGACCGCCCGACCGCGCTGCGCCGCCTGGGCGGCAACGCCGAGTTGCTGGCACGGCTCGAGGCGCGCTTCGTGCAATCCGAAGCCGACGCGCCGCAGCGAATTGCCGCCGCGCTGGCGGGCGGCGATCGCGACGCAGCGCTGCGCGCGGCGCACACGCTCAAGGGGCTCGCGGCGAGTCTCTGCGCGAACCGGTTGACCGATTGCGCGGCCGTGCTCGAGGCTGCGTTGCACGAGGCAGCAGGGCCGGCGGACGAGGCGGCGCTGGCCGCAGTCGCGGCCACGCTTCGCGAGGTCACCGAGCATCTTTCGGCACAGTCACACGTGAGCGCCGGGCGCGATGCCGCGACCCCTCCTCGCGACGCCGCCGCCCTCGCCGATCAGGTCCGCGACCTCGCGGCGCTGGTCGCGGAAGCCGACTTGGGCGCAGTGCAGGGACTCGATGCCTTCATCGCGCAGCTCTCCGCTGCCGGACAAGGTCAACGTGCGCGGCAGCTTGCGCGCCTGCTCGCCGACTACGACTTCGACGCGGCGACGCCGGTGCTCGAAGAGCTGGCCCGTGCACTTGACGCGAGGTCGGCCTCGTAGCAGCCATGCGCAACGTGGAGGACCTCGCCCGGCCGCCGTTCGCAATCGTCCCCGACATCGACGCACAGCAGGTCGGCCGCGAGATCGTGGCGTGCTTCGACCGACTCTGCGCAAGGCGCGATCGCGTGCTGGCGGCCTACTCGCTCGCGATGACGAGTATCGGCGTGGCGCAAACGGCGCCGCTGCGCAGGGCGGGCGCTGCGATCGCGGGCGACGTCGACGGCGGCGTCGGCGCCGGGGTCGAAGACGGCTATCACAACGGGCGACACTTTCTGGAGGTCGCGCTCAGCGCGCACTACCTCGCACGTATCTCGCAGCTGTCAGCGGAGCGGAGCGTGCGCGTCGTGACCGCTGCGCTCATTCACGATTTTCACCACGACGGATCGAAGAGTGGCGACTCGCCATTTCGGCTCGAGGAGTTGTCGGCATCGCGCGCGATGCCCTACCTGCGCGACGCTGGTGTCGACCCCGTTATGTGCGAGCAGCTGCACGCGCTGGTGCTCGCGACCGAGCCGCACGCCGGTGTGCCTTACGCGCGCGCGTGCCTGGATCGCCACGCGGGCCGGCCGAACTCCGCGCCCGGCCCGGACGTGCCCGAGCTCCTGGCGCGGCACCTGCGCGACCCGCAACTCGCGCTCGAAGCGGTGCTGCTCGCCGAGGCCGACGTGTTGCCCTCGATCGGCTTCACGGTCGCGCACGGACAGAAGGTGCAGGACTGGCTCGCGGCCGAGTGGGGCACGCAGCTCGACGCCGCGGATAAGCTCGCGTTCATCGAGCGCGTGAGCCCTGCAATCGAGCTTGCCGCGTTCTTCATGCCTAACATCGAAATGCTCGCGCAGGCCTTCCGTCGGCAGATCGACGCGAAGGAATAGCGAGAACCGAAGCGATGAGGTGGTGTACGAGGCCCCGCCTGCACTTGCATACGCTTGCATGAGAAACTCAAGCAACGCGAAGCGCTTCGCTACCGCGTGAGGGATGCGAGAACGTTCCTAGAGAGAATTGGTGTCAGACCATGAACGCAATGCAGTACAAGGGTTACGCAGCGCGCGTTGAATACGATGCGCAGGATCG
>JAHEDN010000019.1 GCA_024641225.1 Burkholderiales bacterium
CGCACTGGCAGCGTGCCGCTCCGTCGCCAGCCGGTCGGCCAGGGGCAGGTAGCCCGACAGCGCCACCAGAGCGGCGAGCGGCGCCGACTGCCGCAAGCCGGTCTGCAGCGTGATCGCCGCGCCCTGGGAAAAGCCGGCCAGGACGATGCGCGCGTGTGGCGTGCCGCGTTCCACCTCGAGTTCGATGAGCCGCTCGACCGCGGCCTGCGAGGCGTGGACGCCGTCCTCGTCCTCGCGGTGCGCCAGGTCGGCGGTTCGGATGTCGTACCAGGCGCGCATCACGAAGCCGTTGTTGATCGTCACCGGGATCATCGGCGCGTGTGGAAAGACGTACCGCGCAGCCGGCGCGCCGTGCGATTCGAGTTCCTTGACGACCGGCACGAAGTCGTAGCCGTCAGCCCCCAGCCCGTGCAGCCAGATCACGGTTGCCTTCGGCGATCTGCTCGTCTGCAGTTCGACGCATTCGAGCGGTCCGTTATCGTTCACGTCGTTCGCTTCGCGTGTCACTTCGACCGCAGCGCCGACTTCGGCCGGAAGCTTCGGACAACCGCCTCGTGGGTCTCGACATACGGCCCACCGATCAGATCGATGCAATACGGCACGGCGGCGAAGATCCCGGCGGCGACTGTGTTGCCGTCGGCGTCCTTCAGACCTTCGAGGGTCTCGGCGATCGCTTTGGGCTGGCCGGGCAGGTTGATGATCAGCGCGGTGTGATCACCGCTCTCGCGCAGCACCGCCACCTGCCGCGACAGGATCGCGGTTGGGACGAACTGCAGGGATATCCGCCGCATCTGTTCTCCGAAGCCGGGCATCTCGCGCGTGGCTACCGCCAGGGTTGCCTCTGGCGTGACGTCGCGCCGGGCCGGACCGGTGCCGCCGGTGGTCAGCACCAGGTCGCAGCCCACGGCATCCACGAGTTCGACCAGCGTGGCTTCGATCACGCCGCGCTCGTCCGGGACGAGCCGCTCGTGGTGCTGCCAGGGGGAGGCGAGCGCTCGCGCCAGCCAGTCGCGCAAGCCGGGCAGGCCCTTGTCTTCGTACGAGCCGCGCGAGGCGCGGTCCGATATCGACACCAGGCCGACGACCAGTTCGTCCGGATGCCTGCGTTTCGCCCTCATCAGCCCTCCATATTGTCGACGTACTGGTCGCGCAGCCACCGATACAGCTGCCGGGAATGCCTGGGCGGCCGGCCAGCCTCGTGCTCGCGCCGGGCGGCCCGGATCATCGCGCGCAGCTGCTGAACGTCAGCGCGAGGCAAGTCGGCCAGAACGGCGTCGAGCGCCGCGTCATCAGCCAGCAGCGCATCGCGCATCCGCTCGCAGCGGTGCATCAGCGCCACGGCCTGCTTCGATTCGCCGGTGGCGTCATCGATTGCCGCACGCAACGGCTCAGGGTCGACCTGCCGCATCAGCTTGCCGATGTACTGCAGCTGCCGGCGCCGCCCCTCGTGCGAGCTGATACGCGCCGTCTCGGCGATCGCCTCGCGCAGCGGCTCCGGCAGATCGATCCGCGCCAGTTCGGCGCCCGACAGCCGCAGCAGCGACTCGCCGAGCGCCTGCAGTGCCGTCATCTCGCGCTTGCGCTGCGACTTGCTGGGACGCTCGGCCGCGGCCTCGGCCGGTGGCGGGGAGCGAAAGGAATCTCGTCGGACCATCGCTGGCTATCATAGCCAGCCGATTCCGCGTTCCCGCCGCACCCACCGCCGAGTAGCCCTGAATGAGCTCACTGTTCGCGCTTTCCGATGACCAGCTCCGCGCCGCCGCCGGGCAGGCGCTTGACCTCGCCCGCCGGCTCGGTGCCAGCGATGCGGTCGCGGAAATCAGCGAGTCGGTCGGGCTGTCGGTCAGCACTCGCCGGGCGCAGGTCGAGACGATCGAGCATACGCGCGACAAGGGGCTGGGCATCACCGTCTACATCGGCACGCGGCGCGGCAACGCGTCGACCTCGGACTTCGCGCCCGCGGCGATCACGCAGGCGGTCGAGGCGGCGTACAACATCGCCCGTTTCACCGCCGAGGATCCGGCTGCCGGACTGCCGGACGAGGACACCCTCGAACGCGCGCCGCGCGATCTCGACCTGTTCCATCCATGGGACCTGCAGGTCGAGGAAGCGATCGAGATCGCGCAGGCGGCCGAGCAGGCGGCGTTCGCGGTCAGCCCGCGAATCGTCAACTCCGAGGGCGCGAACGTGTACACGTCGTCGGGCCACTTCGTGCTGGCCAATACGCGCGGCTTCTGCGCCGGATTTCCGTTCTCGCGCCATTCGCTCTCAATTTCGCCGATCGCGCAGGACGCGCGCGGCATGCAGCGCGACGACTGGTACAGCTCATCGCGTCTTGCCTCGGCGCTGGCCTCGCCGCGGGCGCTCGGCGAATACGCGGCCAGGCGCGCCCTGGCGCGGCTGTCGGCTCGCAAGGTGAAGACGCGCCGCGTGCCGGTGCTGTTCGAGGCGCCGCTGGCGTGCGGCCTGCTCGGCAGCTTCGTGCAGGCTGCCAGCGGCGGTTCGCTGTACCGGAAAGCGTCTTTCCTCGTCGACGCGCTGGACAGGCCACTGTTCGCGCCGCACGTGTCGATCCACGAGGACCCCTATGTGCCGTGCGGCATCGGTTCCGGCGCGTTCGACGAAGAAGGGGTTCGTGGCCACAAGCGCGACGTGGTGGCCGACGGCGTGCTGCGCGGCTACTTCCTCTCCACGTATTCGGCGCGCAAGCTCGGCATGAAAAGTACAGGCAACGCCGGCGGCGCCTACAACCTGGAACTTCGCTCGACGCTGACGGCGCCGGGCGACGACTTCGAGGCGATGCTGCGCAGGCTCGGCACCGGGCTGCTGGTGACCGAGCTGATCGGCCAGGGCATCAACTACGTGACCGGCGACTATTCGCGCGGCGCCAGCGGCTTCTGGGTGCGTGGCGGGAAGATCGCCTACCCCGTCGAGGAGATCACCATCGCCGGCAACCTGCGCGACATGTTCGCGCAGGTGGTCGCCGTGGGCGCCGATCGCATCGTTCGCGGCGGCAAGGTCTCCGGGTCGGTCCTCATCGACGGCATGACGGTCGCGGGGGGCTAAGCCGGGGTCGATGTCGCTTCCGGCGCGGTCCCGGTCTACTGTGGCCACGGTTGCCGAAGCCGGCCTTGGCTAGAATGCCGCCGGTTGAAAGAAGGCCGCGCTTTCTGCGCCCGCATTGAATTCAAATCGCGGTCCGTCGAAGATCTTCAGGAGACAGTCTCATGGAACGTAGGAAATTTCTTACCGGTACGTCGCTTGGCGTGGCTGCCGGCGCAGGCCTGCTGCTTGCGGCCTGCGGAAAGAAGGAGGAGCCTGCCAAGAAGGAAGCTGCAGCTCCCGCAACAGCTGCGCCTGCAGTGGCAGCTGGACTACCGGCAATCCGCTGGCGTCTAGCGTCGAGCTTCCCGAAGGCGCTCGACACCATCTACGGGGCTGCCGAGGTCTTCGCGGCCGCGGTGAAAGACATCACCGGCGGCAAGTTCGAGATCAGCGTGCACGCCGGTGGTGAACTGATGCCGGCCTTTGGCGTGGTCGACGGCGTGCAGAACGGCACTGTTGAGTGCGCGCATACCGCGCCGTATTACTTCTTCGGCAAGGATGAGACGTTTGCGTTCGACTGCGCCGTTCCCTTCGGCCTGAATTCCCGTCAGCAAACCGCCTGGATGTACGAAGGCAACGGCATGAAGCTGATGCGCGAGTTCTACAGCAACTACAACATCGTCAACTTTCCCATGGGCAATACCGGCGCGCAGATGGGCGGCTGGTACCGGAAGGAGATCAAATCGCTGGCCGACATCAAGGGCATGAAGATGCGCATCGGCGGATTTGGCGGCAAGGTGCTTGCGGCCATCGGTGGTGTGCCACAGAACATCCCCGCCGGCGAAATCTACCCGGCGCTGGAAAAGGGCACTATCGACGCCACCGAATGGGTCGGGCCTTATGACGACGAGAAGCTCGGCTTCTACAAGGTGGCGCCCTTCTATTACTACCCCGGCTGGTGGGAAGGCGGCCCGCAATTGTCGCTTTACGTAAACAGCAAGGCGTTCGAAGCGTTGCCGAAGGAATACCAGGCTGCGATCAACGCCGCGGCGTCGCTTGCGCATTCGACGATGCAGGCGCGTTATGACGCCAAGAACCCGGACGCGCTAAAGCGCCTTGTCGGCGGCGGTGCCAAACTGCGGCCCATGCCGCGAGCGATCATGGATGCGGCTTTCAAGGCGTCCAACGAGGTGTATTCGGACCTGTCGGCGAAGAACGCGAACTGGAAGAAGGTCTACGAAGACTGGTCTGCCTTTCGCGCCGATCAGGTGCTCTGGTTCCGCGTCACCGAGCGCGAATTCGACAACTTCATGTCGGCGCAAAAGCTGTAAGGGACATCCGGCAGCTTCGGAAAGGGACGCTCCGCATTGCGGGGCGTCCTTTTTTTGTTTCGGTCGAGGCGCGGCGGCAGTTATTTCTTCTGGCCCTGTCGCAGACTGCGCAAGATCGCTTCGTTCGGATCCTCCCGTTCCTCTGCCTTCTGCTCTTCTGCCGCCTTCGGCGAGTCAGACTCGGTCGTCGACCTGGGAATTTCGAAACCCTTCATCGGATCGATCTTCTGCGTTGGCACCGCACTCGGTATCTCGATCTCGATGTTCTTCAGATCAACCTTCGCCTCGCGGTCCAGGCTCCCGATGACAAGTTCCGGAACAGTGATTAGCAATGCCACCATGACGATCTGGATGCAGACGAACGGCACTGATCCCCAGTAGATCTGCATCGTAGTGATCCTGGCGACCGGCTTGTTGGTGATCTTGTCGACGTAATCGTCTTGCGGTGCAACGCTGCGCAGGTAGAACAGCGCGAAGCCAAAGGGCGGATGCATGAATGAGGTCTGCATGTTCACAGCGAGAAGCACGCCGAACCAGATCATCAAAGAGTTCACCGAGGCGTCGACGCCGAGCGTGGGTAACACCTTCTCAGCCACTGGCGCAAGCAGCGGAACGATGATGAAGGCCAGTTCAAAGAAGTCGAGGAAGAACGCCAGCACGAAGACCATGACGTTGACGACGATCAGGAAGCCGGTGGCGCCGCCCGGCAGGTCGGTCAGCAGGTGTTCGACCCAGCGCGAACCGTCGACACCCTGGAAGGTCAAGTTGAACACCGTCGAGCCGATCAGGATGAAGACGACAAAGGTCGACAGTTTGGCCGTGGTGTCCATCGCCTGCTTCATCAGCGACCAAGTCAGCCGCCTTCGCGAGAGCGCCATCGCCAGTGCGCCCATCGCGCCCATCGCTCCGCCTTCCGTCGGCGTAGCGATGCCGAGAAAGATCGTGCCGAGCACAAGGAAGATCAGCGCCAGCGGTGGGATAAGCACGAAGGTGACGCGCTCGGCCATGCGCGACAGCAGGCCCAGTCTGAAGAGCCTGTTCAGCATCGCCAGGACGAAGCACATGCCGATGCTTGCCATGAGCATCAGCACGACCAGTTCCTCGACGCTTGCCTTCGGATAGTGTCCGCTGTACCAGGCTTCGAACCCGTAGGCGACGCCGATCGAGATCAGTGCCAGCACGCCAAGCGAGTTCAGGCCGCTCGCACCATCGGGTTCGCGGATCGTTCGCGCCTCCGGCGGTAGCGCAGGCACCCACTTCGGTTTGACGATGGTCAGCACCACGATGTAGCCGAGATAAAGGCCGGTAAGAATGAAGCCGGGAACGAACGCGCCGCGGTACATGTCACCGACACTGCGGCCGAGTTGGTCGGCCAGCACGATCAGCACGATCGACGGTGGGATGATCTGAGCCAGCGTGCCGGAGGCGGCGATGGAGCCGCAGGCCACGCGCCGGTCATAGCCGTAGCGCAGCATGATCGGCAGCGAGATCAAACCCATCGAAATCACCGAGGCCGCAACCACGCCGGTAGTAGCCGCCAGCAGGGCGCCGACGAAGATCACCGCGAACGCCAGACCGCCGCGCACAGGTCCGAAGAGCTGGCCAACGGTATCGAGCAAATCCTCGGCCATTCCGCTGCGCTCAAGAATGAGACCCATGAAGGTAAAGAACGGAATGGCCAGCAGCGTGTCGTTCTGCATGATGCCGAACATGCGCAATGGCAATGCCTGGAACAGGCTCGCTGGCAGAAGGTTCAGCTCAATGCCGACGAATCCGAACATCAGGCCGCATGCGGCCAAGCTGAATGCGACCGGGAAGCCGAGCATCAGGAAGAAGACCAGCCCTACGAACATGATCGGGGCGATGTTCTGTGCGACGAAGCTCATTTGCCCGTCCCGTCGGCAATGGCCCGGATCTCTGCGGCGAGTTCTTCTTCAGCGGACTTCGCGCCCTTGTGCGCCATCGGGTTATCGATCAGCCCCTTCAAGTACGCGATGCGCTTGATGAGTTCGGAAATGCCCTGCAGGGTCAGCAGGAAGAAGCCGGCAGGCAGCAGCGCAAAAACCGGCCAGCGGATCAACCCGCCGGCGTTTTGCGACATCTCGCCGGAAATGTAGGCGTTGACGACCAGCGGCCAGGCGAGCCAGATGACCAGCACCGAAGCGGGCAGCAGGAAGAAAAGCAGGCCGAAGATGTCGATCCAGTTCTGCGTCCGCCCTGACAGCCGGTGCAGGAATACGTCGATGCGCACGTGCTCGTTGCGCAGCAACGTATATCCGGCGCAGAGCAGGAAGATGGCCGAGAAGAGATACCACTGGATCTCAAGCCAGGCGTTCGAGCTCATGTCGAACAGCTTGCGGATCACCGCATTGCCGGCACTGATCAGTGCGGCAATCAGAACCAACCACAGCACCAGCCGGCCGACGCGGTCATTCAGCCAGTCTATGCCCTGCGACAAACGCAATAACGCGCGCATGAATGTCCCCCTGTGCGTGGGTACTGCTGCCGGCGCGAGACCCCGCCGCCCTCCAAGGTGTGCAGCGATTCTATGCGTGAAACTACCGGATGCAGGCAGGCGCTTAGCGCTTATCCAGGCGATCGCGCCACCGCGCAACCTGCTCGCGCACCTGGCGGGGGCTGGTGCCGCCGACGTGATCGCGCGCGGCGAGCGAGCCGGCAAGCGTCAACCGATCGAAGACGCCGGCATCGACCTGCGGGGCGAGCTCCTGCAGCTCGGCGAGAGGCAGCGCGGCCAGGTCGCAGCCGCGCTCCGCCGCGCGCCTGACGGCTTTGGCCACCGCCTCGTGTGCGTCTCGGAAAGGCAATCCCTTCTTCACCAGGTAGTCGGCGAGATCCGTGGCGGTAGAGAAGCCGTCCTCCGCGGCGCGCCGCATCTCCGCCGAATCGACCTCGATTCCGGGAATCATTTCGGAGAAAGCGCGCAGCGTGTCGAGCACGGTGTCGACGGTGTCGAACAGCGGCTCCTTGTCCTCCTGGTTGTCCTTGTTGTAGGCGAGCGGCTGGCCCTTCATCAGCACCAGCAGGGCGGTGAGGTGGCCGACCACGCGGCCGGTCTTGCCGCGGGCAAGCTCAGGCACGTCGGGGTTCCTCTTCTGCGGCATGATCGACGAGCCCGTGGTGAAGCGGTCGGGCAGCCGCACGAAGCCGTAGCGCGGGCTCATCCACAGCACCAGTTCCTCGGCCAGCCGCGACACGTGCGTCATGACCAGCGCCGCCGCAGCAACGAACTCGACGGCGAAGTCGCGGTCGCTGACCGCGTCGAGCGAGTTCTCGCAAAGCGCCTCGAAGCCCAGGCGATCCGCGACGAACGCCCGGTCGATCGGGAACGTGGTGCCGGCCAGTGCCGCGGCCCCCAGCGGCAGCCGATTCACCCGCCGGCGCGCGTCGAGCATCCGCTCGCGGTCGCGCTCGAGCATCTCGACGTAGGCGAGCAGGTGGTGGCCGAAGCTCACCGGCTGCGCCACCTGCAGATGGGTGAAGCCCGGCATCACGGTGTCGACATGCGCGGCGGCCTGCTCGACCAGCGCGCGCTGCATGGAGCCGAGCGCGTCCCCGATGCGGTCGATTTCGGCACGCAGCCAGAGCCGCACATCGGTGGCCACCTGGTCGTTGCGCGAACGGCCGGTGTGCAGCCGCTTGCCCGCCTCGCCGACCAGTTCGGTCAGCCGCCGTTCGATGTTGAGGTGCACGTCCTCGAGCGCCAGCTGCCAGTCGAACTCGCCGCGCTCGATCTCGCCGCGGATCATCGCGAGACCCCGCTCGATGTCGGCCAGGTCTCCAGACGACAGCACGCCGACCCTGGCAAGCATGGCCGCGTGCGCCAGCGAGCCTTCGATGTCGGCCAGTGCGAGTCGCTGGTCGAAGCCGACGCTGGCGGTGTAGCGCAGCACGAACTCGGCGACCGGTTCGCTGAACCGGCCCGACCAGCCGCTGTGTTTCCTATCGAGGGAAGAAGAGTCTGCTGACATAATTCGCGGCGCTATCGTTCGATGGGCCTTGGCGCTCGGCCGGCCCGGACTTCGGCGGGGAGGAACAGTCTTGCGGGCTGCATCAGGCCAGCGGCAGTGTAAGAGCTTGTCGTGCCTGCTTCCCTGACAGGCGATCACCCATCCGCGCTGCCGATGATTCAGAAGAACGCCACAGGACACGCCGCCTCAAGCCGCGAGGAAACAGCGGCGCCGACGCCGCAGCAGGTCGTGCCCGACGGTTGCAACGTCGGCGTCGTGCTGCGCGTCGCGCTCGGCGCCAACGTGGCGCTGGCGCTGGCCATGCTGGTCAGCCACCCCCACTTGCGGGCAGCGTCGGTCCGCTTCGTCGAGTTGTCGGCGTTGCTCGAGCCGGCGCTGCTGATGTCGCTGCTGGCCTGGTGCGCTTTGCGCCGCTTCCTGCCGCCGCTGTCGCCACTGCCCAGACAGCGGGCGCTCGCGTGGCTGGCGCCGGTGGCCTGCACTGCGGCAATGCTCCTGATCATCGAGCCCATTGGCCCGGACCTGCTCGTCGGTCCGTCCTGGACCGCGTTGCTGGTGGCGCTCATCGCCGGGATCGGCGCGCAGCACTATTTCGAACTGCGTGCGCGCGCCTTTTCGCCGGCAGTGACCGAGGCGCGTTTCCAGGCCCTGCAGTCGCGCATCCGGCCGCACTTCTTTTTCAACAGCATCAACGCAGTGATTGCCGTCGTGCGCTCCGATCCGCCGCGTGCCGAGCGGATGCTCGAGTCGGTTGCCGAACTGTTCCGCGCCGTGATGGGCGACGTGCGCAAGCTGGTGCCGCTGGACCAGGAGCTCGATCTTTGCCGCCAGTACGTCGAGATCGAGCAGACGCGGCTCGGCGACCGGCTTCATGTCGAATGGGACATCGGCGCGGTCCATCCGCGCGCGCGGGTGCCGCAGCTGCTCCTGCAGCCGGTGATCGAAAACGCGGTGCGCTATGGCGCGGAACGCCTCGCCGGCGATTGCCGCATCGTCGTGCGCATCCGGCAGCTCGGCTTCCGGCTCGAGATGTTCGTCAGCAATCCGGTCGCCAAGGACCCGCTGCAGCGCGAGGGCAACCAGATCGGCCTCGCCAACATCCGCGGCCGCCTGGCTTTGATCTACGATCTCGAAGGTGAGTTGGCGACACGCGTGCGCCACGACCGATTCGAGCTGACAATGACCATTCCTGTTGAGAAGCGAGCCACCGGATGACCACAAAGATCCTGATCGTCGACGACGAGCCGCCGGCGCGGATGCGGATGCAGCAGCTGCTGGCCGAGATTGCGACGCAGTTTCCGTCGCAGGTGGTGGCCGCCGTCGACAGCGGTCCGGCGGCGCTGGAGGCCGTCGACCGCGACGCGCCCGACATCGTGCTGCTCGACATCTCGATGCCGGGAATGAACGGCATCGAGGTGGCGCGCCATCTCGCGGTTCGCGACCAACCGCCGGCGGTGATCTTCGTCACCGCGCACGACGAGCACGCGCTCGAGGCGTTCGAGGTGCGCGCGCTCGACTACCTGCTCAAGCCGGTTCGTGCCGATCGTCTGGTGGCGTCGCTTGCGCGCGCGAGCCGGCTGAAACAGAACGAGCCGCGGCTCGAGGAGATCGCGCGTGCGCTCGGCAGCCAGCGCACGCACCTGACGATCTCCGAGCGCGGGCGCATGTCGCTGGTGCCGGTCGAGGACATCGTCTTCCTGCGTGCCGAACTGAAGTACGTCACCATCCGCACGCCGCAGCGCGAGCACCTGACCGAGGAATCGCTGACTTCGCTGGAAGAGGAATTCGGGCCGCGCTTCGTGCGCATTCACCGCAACACGCTGGTCGCGCGAAAGTCGATCCGCGGCTTCGAGCGGGTGCGCGGTGCGGTCGACAACGAGGGGGAAGGCGGCGAGGGGCACTGGGAGGTACTGCTGAAGGAATTGCCGGACCGTCTGCCGATTTCTCGGCGGCAGTGGCCGCTCGTCAAGCAGACGACGCTTGCCTGAGGCAGGCGCCGCTCAGCGATCGGCGAAGCGCTGCACCGGTACGCCGGCCACCGAGACGCGCAGCATCAGCAGCCGGCCGGCGCCGGGATGGCGTGCCAGGGACGCCGCATCGAGGCCGCGGCGTGCGCTGGTCACGAACAGCGTCTGCATGTCAGGGCCGCCGAAGCAGGGCATCGTCGGGCGCGGCTCGGGCAGTTCGATCCGCTGCACCAGCTTGCCGTCGAAGTCGAAGCGATTCAGGCACGACGCGCTGATGCCCGCGCTCCAGTAGCCGCCGTCAACATCGCAGGCCCCGCCATCGGGCCGGCCGAGTTCGTTGGTCAGCGTGCGTACCGAAGTGCGGCTGCCGACCATGCCAGTGGCCGGATCGAAGTCCCAGCGGTCGATCGTCGGTCCGCGCGAGTCCGAGTGAAACATCGCGCGGCCGTCGGCCGACCAGGCCAGTCCGTTGGAGACGCGGTAGCCGGTGCTGATGCGACGGCAGCGCCCGTCGGCGCTGATCCGATAAAGGCTGCCCACCGGGGCGCGCTCCGGGCTTTCCTCGATGGAGCCGACCCAGAAGGCACCATCGGGCCCGACTTTGCCGTCGTTGAGCCGATGATCGGGGCGATCAGGCTCGGGCCGCACCAGAAGGTCGAGCTCGCCGGTCGCCGGCGTGAAGAAATACACGCCGTCGGCCAAGGCCAGCAGCAGGCGGCCGGAGCGGGCTAGCCCTATGGAGCAGGCTTTCTGCGGCAACTCGAATCGACGGTGTGCGCGAGCGGCCAGGTCGGCATCGACGCTTACGTCGAAATCGAGCCCGTGAAGCTCCCGGGCCTCCAGGTCGACCCACCAGAGTTTGCCGGTCTGCGCATCCCACGTCGGCGCCTCGGCCAGTTCGAACGGACCGAGCGGCGTGCCGCCGGCGTCGGCCAGCACGTGCGGTGGCTGCAGGACTTCGACGGGCTTCAGGGACGTCATGTGGCCGGTTGCCGCGCCGGAGTTTTCGGGCGCATGGCGGTGCAACATTCGCAACCTTACACCCGCGAAATCCGCGATGAGGGGCGAGATTTCACATCGCGCACAAACGCCAAGAGCAGGCCCCGGTGTTCAGCCCGTGTTCCGCAGGCCGGCTGAGATGCCGTTGATGGTCAGGTGGATGCTTCGCTTGGCGCGCTCATCGAGGCGCCCGTGCCGATGGCGCTTGATCAGTTCGACCTGGAGGTGGTTCAGCGGGTCCAGGTAGGGAAGCCGATGGCGAATCCTGAGCGCGAGTTCAGGGCTCGATTCGAGCAGTGCGCGCTGGCCGCTGATCGCGAGCCAGTGTTTGACGGTGAGTTTCCACTCGCGTTCGATCGAAGCAAAGATCTCGGCGCCGCGCCTGCGATCGGCAGCGAGCTGGGCGTAGCGGCTGGCAATTGCCAGATCGGTCTTCGCCAGCACCATCTCCATGTTCGAAGTCAGCGCGCGGAAAAACGGCCATTCGGCGAGCATTCGGCCGAGCAGCTGCTTGCGCGCCCGCCGTGCGGCGGCCGTGCCGGCGGACCTGAGAAAACCCGCGATGCCGCTGCCGAAGCCGAACCATCCCGGCAGCAGGATGCGGCACTGGCCCCACGAGAACACCCACGGAATCGCGCGCAGGTCCTCGATGCGTCCGCTGTGCCTCCTCGCTGCCGGACGGCTGCCGATGTTCAGTTCGGTAATCTCGTTGATCGGCGTCGCGCTGAAGAAATACTCGGCAAACCCATCGTGCTCGTACACCAACTCGCGGTACGCGCGGTGGGCATGGACGGCAATCTCCTCGAGCGCCGCCTCGAAGCCGCCGTCTCCCGCCCATGTATCGGGCTCGAGCAGGCTCGCCTGCAGCACTGCCGAGACGAGCAGCTCAATGTGGCGCCGACCGATGCGCGGGTCGGCATACTTGGCGTGAATGATCTCGCCCTGCTCGGTCAGCCGTATGGCACCACCCACGGTGCCGGGCGGCTGCGCCAGGATCGCCTCGAAGCTCGGGCCGCCGCCGCGGCCGACGGTGCCGCCACGACCGTGGAACAGCCGCAGCCGGACGCCGTTCGCGTCGAACAGCCGTCGCAATGTTCGCGTCGCCTTGTACAGGCTCCAGTTCGATGCCAGGAAGCCGCCGTCCTTGTTGCTGTCCGAGTAGCCGAGCATCACCTCCTGAATCGGTCGACCGCCCACCGCGGGCACGAGCAGGTGGCGCAGTCCGGGATGCTCGAGCAGTTCGCCCATTACCTGCGGCGCGCGCTCGAGGTCGTCGATCGTCTCGAACAACGGCACGACCATCAGCGCACAGCAGCGCAGCTCGGTGCCGTGCAGCAGGCCGCACTCCTTCTGCAGCAGCAGCACCTCGAGCAGATCGGACAGGCGCTCGGTGTGCGAGACGATGTGCTTGTCGATCGATCGGTCACCGAAGCGCTTGCGCAGCTCGCGCGCGGTGTCGAACACGGCCAGTTCGGCCTGCGTGCGCTCGGTGTAGGCCAGATGCGGCGACACCAGCGGGCGCGTGTGCGCCAGTTCGCGCGCCAGCAGACGTACGCGCTGAGCTTCGTCGAGGCGGCGGTAGTCCGGCGTCACCTCGGCGGCGGCCAGCAGTTCGGCGACCACCGACTCGAAGACGTCCGAGCTCTGCCGGAGGTCAAGAGTGGCGCCATGAAATCCGAATATCCCGACGGCGCGTGCCAGCGGCGCCAGCCGCGGTCGGATGAGCGCGCCTGCGCCGTGGCCGTCCAGTGATCGGGCGATGAGCCTCAGGTCGGAGCCGAAATCGTCCGCCGACGCATAGGGCTCGGCGGCACCCAGCGCGGGCCGAGCGCGAAGGTCCACGCGCAACGCCTGGGCGGTCGCCAGCAGCCTCGCATAGACCCCGGTCAGGGCGCGTCGGTAAGGCTCGTCGAGACGGTGCGGCGATGGGTCCGGGCTGCGCTCCGCAAGCCGTGCAAGCGCGGGCTCGACCCTGGCCAGCATCGCCGACAGCGGCAGTTCGGCGCCGAGCGCATGCACCTCGTGCGCATAGTGCTCGAACATCACCTGCGCCTGCGCGGCCAGCGCGCGGCGCGTGGTCTCGGCCGCGACCTGCGGATGGCCATCGCGGTCGCCGCCGATCCATGAGCCCAGGCGCAGGAACGGCGGCAGGGGCGAGGCATCGAAGCGCTCCTCCAGCTCCTCGTACACGGCCGGCATCTGCGGCACGAAGGTCGAGCGCCAGTAGGCGAGCGCGTTGTCGATCTCGTCAAAGACCGTCAGCCGGGCCGACCGAAGGATCCGCGTCAGCCACAGGGTCGCCACCTGCGTGGCGAGCCCACGTTCCGCCGCTGCGACGGCATCGCGATCGCCAAGAGAGGAGGCCTGGTCGCGCGCATCCAGGCCGGCGGCGATAGCGCGCTCGGTGTCGAGGATGCTCTTGCGCTGCACTTCGGTCGGGTGGGCGGTGAGCACCGGCATCACGTCGGCGTCGACGAGCACGTCGCGCACCGCCGATGGGGCAAGACCACGAGCGGCGAATCGCTGCGCCGTATCGGCGATGCTCCCCACGGCGGCCCGGCCTTCGCGGCCGAACTGCCGCAGCTGGCGGACCTGCGCCAGGTCCTCGGCGATATTGGCCAGCAGGGAGAAGTAGCTGAACGCGCGCACGACGCTCATCGTGTCGTCGGGCGACAGCCGTTGCAGCAGGCGGTCGAGCAGCCGTGCGTCTTCCAGGCCGCCGTGTCGGCGGAAGCGCGTGGCGGTCTGCCGGATCTCCTCGACGGCGCCGAACAGCGCCTCGCCCTCGAAATGCCTGAGCGTCTCGCCGAGCAGCCTGCCGAGCAGGCGAATGTCGTCGCGCAGGAACGATTCGTGGGCCGGCATTTCGTGCTGCTGCTGCGGCGTCGGGTACGTCCGCGCGATCAGGCGGACCCGAGGTGCGCCGCGTGGCTGCGCACGGATCGAGACGGGGTCAGCTGACGCAACCGGCTTCGAGCGCAGTGGCCGCGCCGATGCGCTCGGGCGGAGCGATGCGATAGCCGTACTTCACGGCGGTCATTTCGGCGAGGATCGCCACTGCGATCTCCGGCGGCGTGCGCGCGCCGTTTTTCAACCCGACAGGCCCGTGCAGGCGCGCCAGCTGTTCGTCGCTGACGCCGAACTCCCTCAGCCGCTCCTTGCGCTTGGCCTGGTTGCGCAGCGAACCGATGGCGCCGACGTAGAACGCCGGGGATTTCAGCGCCTCGATCAGCGCCAGGTCGTCGAGTTTCGGATCGTGTGTCAGCGCGAGGATTGCGGTGTGTGTGTCCGGCTTCAGTTCGACCACAGTGTCGTCGGGCATCGTGCG
>JAHEDN010000335.1 GCA_024641225.1 Burkholderiales bacterium
GGGTGGCGCTGATCCTGGCACTTTTCACGATCGCCTTCGGCACCCGCCATTTGGACGCCGCCGAACACCACCCGGGCATGGTGGCGGCGATCGCGTTCGAGTCGCTCGTGAAACTGCTCGCCTTCGTCGCGGTCGGCGTGTTCGTGACCTGGGGCATCTACGACGGCTTCGGCGACGTTTTCGCCCGCGCCGCCGCGGTCCCGAAGCTTGCCCAGCTGCTGACGCCGCTGGAGGGCGTGGCCGGCGCGTATGCGAGCTGGGTCTGGCTCACCATCCTGTCGATGATGGCGATCATGTTCCTGCCGCGCCAGTTCCAGGTCGCCGTCGTCGAGAACGTCGACGAAAACCACCTGAAGAAGGCGATCTGGGTCTTCCCCGTCTACATGCTGGCGATCAACGTCTTCGTGCTGCCGATCGCATTCGGCGGCAGGCTGCATTTTCCGTTGGGTGACGTCGACGCCGATACCTTCGTGCTGACGCTGCCGATGGCGGAGAAGCAGGAACTGCTGGCGCTTCTGGTGTTCATCGGCGGGCTGTCGGCGGCCACCGGCATGGTGATCGTCGAGACCATTGCGCTGTCGACGATGGTCTGCAACGACCTGCTGATGCCGGTACTGCTGCGCCTGAAGCGGCTCCGGCTGACCGAGAAGCCCGATCTGACCGGCCTGCTGCTCGCCATCCGTCGCGGAGTGATCGTGCTGGTACTGCTGCTCGGCTACCTGTACTTCCGCCTCGCCGGCGAGGCGTATGCGCTGGTATCGATCGGGCTGATTTCGTTTGCCGCCGTGGCACAGTTTGCGCCCGCCGTGCTCGGCGGGATCTTCTGGCGCGGCGCCACGCGGCGCGGCGCGCTGGCGGGGCTTTCGGCCGGTTTCGCGGTCTGGCTGTACACGCTGCTGCTGCCGGCTCTGGCCCGCTCGGGCTGGCTGCCGATTTCATTCCTCGACGAAGGCCCCTTCGGCGCCGAACTGCTGAAGCCGCTGGCCTTGTTCGGCCTGTCCGGACTGGACCAGATCACGCACGCGATGATCTGGAGCATGATGGCCAATATCGGCCTGTACGTCGGCGTGTCGCTGGCGACCGTGCAGTCGGCTGCCGAGCGACGGCAGGCGAGCATCTTCGTCGACGTGTTCCGCCATGAATCCGGCGGTGTCGGCTTCTGGCGGGGCACGGCTTCGGCGCACGACCTGCACCTGGTTCTCGCGCGCTTCCTAGGCGCGGCTGCCGCAGAGGCGACGATGGCCGACTACGCACGCTCGCGCGGCCTTGCCTGGCCCGGTGAAGACGTGGCCGCCGACGCGGAGTTCGTGCACTTCGTCGAAACGCAGCTTGCCGGCGCGATCGGTTCGTCGTCGGCGCGGATCATGATCGCCTCGGCGGTCAAGGAGGAGGCGCTGACGCCCGACGAGGTCGGTGCGATCCTTGACGAGGCCTCGCAGGTGGTCGTCTACAGCCACCAGCTCGAGCAGAAGTCGCGCGAGCTGGAGGCTGCCACCGCCGACCTGCGCGCCGCCAACGAGCGCCTCAAGGAGCTCGACCGGCTCAAGGACGACTTCATCTCGACCGTGACGCACGAATTGCGCACTCCGCTCACGTCGATCCGCGCCTTTTCGGAGATCCTGCTTGCCGACCCGGACGTCGCGCCGGCCGAGCGGATGAAATTCCTCGGCATCATCACCCGCGAAACCGAGCGGCTGACCCGCCTGATCAACCAGGTGCTCGACATGGCGAAGATTTCCTCAGGCCGTGCCGAGTGGCAGATGACCGACGTCGACGTCCGCGACGTGGTGGCCGACACGCTGGCGCGGATGAGCCCGGTGTTCAAGGAAAGGGGCGTGCTGCTGCTCGAGCACCTGCCAGAACAGGCGCCGACGGTGCGAGCCGACGTCGATCGCCTGATCCAGGTGCTGCTGAACCTGCTTTCCAACGCGCTGAAGTTCAGTCCCTCAGGCAGCGGGCGTGTGGAGGTGTCGCTGCGTGCGCTGGCAGGCGAACTGCGCATCGACGTGCGCGACAACGGCCCTGGCGTGCGGCGGCAGGACCGCCCGTTCGTATTCGACAAGTTCTGGCAGGCCGGCGATTCGCTGGTCGCCAAGCCGCCGGGCACGGGACTGGGACTGCACATCAGCCGTCAGATCGTCGAGCATTTCGGCGGCCGCATGTGGGTTGAGAGCGAGGAAGGCGAAGGCGCGTGCTTTTGCTTCACGCTGCCACTCGCACCGTCGGCGACCCCGAATTAGTCCGGCCAAGTGGCGATTCGATCTGGCGCAAAGTGCCACGGCACTGAACACGTAAAGTGGCGGGCGCCGATGCCCGGGCAAGAAGCCGCGCGAACTCCTGTGCAAAGTTCCGATCGTCGACGACGAGGCGAACATCGTCCTGAGGCTCGAGTTCCCGTCCGATGACAGCGGTCACCGCGCCTGAAAACCCGAATCCGAACCGCGCCATGTCCCGTACTGCCTCCACCCCGGACAGCGCCCTCGAGCGCCGCCTGGCCGCCGAACAGAAGACTCTGGCCCTGCCGCTGCGCAGCCTGCTGCGCAGCGAGCCGATTGTCTGCGCCGAAGCGGACACGGTGCGCACCGCCGTGCAGCGCATGCACGAAGCGCGCGTCGGCGCGATCGTCGTGGTCGATGCCGGCAGCCGGCCGAGCGGCATCTTCACCGAGCGCGACCTGCTGCGCGTGATGCCGGAGACGAGTCTCGACACGCCCATCGCCGAGGTGATGGTGCGTAAGCCGCTGGCCTTGCCCGAGCACACGCCCTCGTACGAGGCGGCGCTGCTGATGATCGAACACCGCATCCGCCACGTGCTCGTCACGAAGGAGGAACGCCTGATCGGCGTGGTCTCGGAGCGCGATCTGTTCTCTCTGCAGCGGCTTGGGCTGGGCGAGCTGACGATGGAAATCCGCCTCGCGCGCGACGTCGACGCGCTGGCAGCCCTCGCCGGCCGCGTGCGCCGGCTGACCCGCATGCTGGTCGAGGAAGGCGTCGCGGCCGAGCGGCTGACGCTGTTCGTCTCGGTGCTCAACGACCGCATCAGCGAGCGGATCATCGAACTCGTGCGCAAGCGTCACGCATTGGACCGCATCAGCTGGTGCTGGCTCGCCTTCGGCAGCGAGGGGCGGCTCGAGCAGACGTTCGCCACCGACCAGGACAACGGGCTGCTGTTCGTCGCCCACGACGGAGCCAGACCCGACACGGTGCGCGAGTCGCTGCTGCCGTTCGCGCGCGAGGTCAACGAGGCACTCGACGCCTGCGGCTTTCCGCTGTGCAAGGGCAACGTCATGGCGTCGAATCCGGCGCTCTGCCTGTCGTTCGAGGAATGGCAGGCAAAGCTCTCCGGATGGCTCGGAAACTCCGAGCCGAAGGCGCTGCTCGACGCGGCCATCTGCTTCGACTTCCGCGCACTGTCGGGCGACGCGCGGCTGGCCGCTGATCTGCGCCAGTGGCTCCTCGGCGTTACCCGCAAGCGACCGAACTTCCTGCGGTTGCTGGCCGAGACGGCGCTACAGGCGAAGCCGCCGCTGGCGCGCTGGCGCGACTTCGCCACCGAAGACGCGCCCGGCGCCCCGGGCACGATCAACCTGAAGATGTACGGCGTGCGGCCGTTCGTCGATGTGGCGCGTGTCTACTCGCTGGCTCACGCGCTGCCGCAGACCAACACCGCGGACCGGTTGCGCGCTGCGGCCGGCGTCGGCGTACTGCCTGCCGCCGAGGCGGAGTCGATGCTGGCGGCGTTCTTCACCCTGCAGCGCATCCGACTTGCGCACCAGGCGACGCTCGACGTGTTTCCGGCCGACGACGGCGCCAACCGCATCGACCCGAGGAAGCTGAACGAACTCGACCGCCGCACGCTCAAGGAAGCATTCAAGCTGTCGCGGGACCTGCAGTCGCGACTGTCGATGGACTACCACCTGTGAGGCCGTGACGCCTCCGCTCGGCGCAGCCAGCCGGCGTTCTTAATGGCCCGGCGGCTTCTCGGGCGGCT
>JAHEDN010000020.1 GCA_024641225.1 Burkholderiales bacterium
GATCAAGGAGGATCACCCGCAGGTCGAGGTCGTGATGATCACCGGGCGGGCGCAGATCGATACCGCGGTGCGCTCGATGAAGCTCGGCGCTTTCGACTATCTGCCCAAGCCCTTCGATCCAGACGAATTGCGTCTCACTGTGGAGCGGGCATTCGAAAGGCGCCGGCTGCTGCAGGAAAACCTCAACCTGCGCGACAAGGTCGATGCGCGCTTCCGCAGCGAAAACGCCGTCGGCAACAGTGCCGCCATGCAGGAGGTTTTCCGGCTTGTGGCCCAGTGTGCGCCCACCGGCAGTACGGCGCTGCTCACCGGCGAAAGCGGCACTGGCAAGGAACTGATCGCACGCGCGATCCATCACAACAGTCTGCGCAGCGACGCCGCCTTCGTCGCCGTCGACTGCACGTCGCTGAGCGAAAACCTGCTGGAAAGCGAGCTGTTCGGGCACGTGCGCGGCGCCTTCACCGGTGCCGTCGTCAACAAGCGTGGCCTGTTCGAGGAGGCGCGCGGCGGCACGCTGTTCCTCGACGAGATCGGCAACATCCCGCTGTCGATACAGGCCAAGCTGTTGCGCGTGATCCAGGAGCGCGAGTTCCGCGCCGTCGGCGATACGAAGACGCGTACCGCCGACGTGCGGCTGATCGCCGCCACGCACAAGGACCTGCGCGCCATGGTGCGGGAGGGCAGCTTCCGTGAGGATCTTTTCTACCGGCTCAACGTGTTCCCCATCCACATTCCGCCGCTGCGCGAACGGCGCGAGGACATTCCGGGGCTGGCGCATCACTTCCTGGCCCGCTGTAACCGCGAACTCGGCAAGCGCATCGAGGGCTTTTCGGATGATGCGCTGCAGGTCCTGTGCGACTACGACTGGCCGGGCAACGTGCGCGAACTCGATAACGCGGTGCATCGGGCAGCCATTCTTGCCGACGACGCGAATATTCGCCGTGCGCACTTCGCCGGGCTCGCCGGCGCCTCGGCGGCGGTCGCCGCCGAGGCGCCGCGCAACTCCGAAGAGCTGAAGCGCGTCAAGAAGGCGGCGCGGGAAAGATCCGTCGAAGATATCGAGCGCGCCTTCGTCCTGGAAGCGCTGAAGCGCAACGGCTGGAACATCAGCCGCAGTGCCGAGGAAACCGGCATGCTGCGCGGAAACTTCCAGGCGCTGATGCGCAAGCACGGCATCGGCGGCCGTGCACCGGCGGGCGCACCGCCCGATGATGGCGGCGGCTGACGCCGCCGCCATCGATGTCCAGGTTCAACCGCTTGGGCTGTGCCCTGCCGGCTGGCGGGCAGTGGCGCTCGCCGCAAGGGGCGTGGCGCCTTGCGCGTCGGCCTCGTCTTCGATTTCTTCGTGGCCGGTGATCATGGCCCGGAAGTGCGCCGAGGGCGAGTGCCCGAGGCTGGCGAGATACGGGTGGACCAGGATGAAGGCGACGAAGAAGACGAACAGCAGCACGTGAACGTTGGCGACCACCCGGACGCCGCCGAAGAATTCGACCGAACCGGCGAAGCGGTCCAGATCCCACAGCAGCACGCCGGTGTAGAACTGCAATGGCACGAGCAGCATCATCACCAGCTGGTAGATGACGCCCTGCACCGGATTGAACTTGCGCAGCACTGCGGGCCGATGCGGATTGGCCGCGCCCTTGAAGATGCCGTAACCGTAGTAGGCGAGCTGGCGCAGGCTGTCGCGCCACTGGCGCGCCGGGTTCAGGTCCGGGTGGTAGACGCGGATGCGGTCGGTGAAGACGTAGAACAGCAGCCACACGAAGTAATTGCCGATCAGTACCCAGCCGACCGCGTTATGCACGCTCACCGCGGTGGCGAATGTCATCCAGTTGATCAGGTCGACGTAGCGGATCTGCACTCCGGTGACGATCAGGGCGACGAAGCCCAGGGCATTGATCCAGTGCCAGATGCGCACGGCGAGCGGGTGGACGTACAGGCGGGTCATGATTGCTCCTTCCCGGCTGCCGGCGGCGGCGCGGAAGAATCTGCCGTGTGCGCGACAGCGTGCGAGGTGTTGGCGGCGGGCCGCAGCACGCGGCGCAGCACCAGATGCAGCACCGGTGCGCCGATGCCGGCCAGCAGCGCGAGTGCGAGCAGCGTGTCGAGCAGGCCGATGCGCGTGCCGCCGATGGCGTAAAAGTTGGACAGCACGTCGAGTGACCTGGCGTTGTGCAGCACGTCCGGTTGTGCCTCGAAACGAACGCGCCGGCCGTCCGGGCCGATCAGCGACAGCGTCACTTCACGGAACGGATCGCCCTTTGTGCTGTGGCAGACGGCGCAGTCGCGCAGCGCCTTGCCCTTCTCGCGCAGCCGATGCGATTCCTCCGGGCTGCGCACCTGAATCCAGCCGCGCAGAATCGGCCGCTCGGCGCCTTCGCGGCCTTCCAGGCCTTTCACCAGACGCGCCAGGCGATTGGCATCGATCGGGGAGGTGTCGCCCTCCACCTGGGCAAGCGCGCCCGGCGACGACGGCGTGTTCACCACCGTGCGCGCTACCGGATCGAACAGCCGCAGTTCGATGCTTCTGCCCGCACCGGGAGAATGGCAGGCGGCGCAGGAGACGGCCTCGAAGTGGATCTTCGTGTTCGGCAGCCAGGATTCGTGCGCGCCAAGCGCATCCTCATGGCAGCTCAGGCAGACATCGCGCATGCGCGTGTTGCTGGTGGCCAAGCTGACGCCGTGAGCGGCATGGCAGCTGCTGCAATAGGGGCCGACCTCGATTGTTGCGCGCCCATGGGCGCTCGTCGCCCAGGCGTCGGCGACCGGCTCATGACAGCCGCGGCAGCTTCGCGCCTGCGTGCGTGAAAACTCGCGCCATGACGCGAATTTCGCGTTCGCGGCACGATCGTCGCCGGGATGTTTCTGCACATCGACGTCGCCGTGACATCCGACACAGCCGATCGGCGCATGCGCGGAGCCGGCAAACACGGCGCCGTCGACGCGCAGCGACCGCTCGGCGTCGTCGCCGAAGCGCTTGGTAACGCCTTCTTCGCCATGACAGGCGAGGCATTGCGCGTCTTCAGGCGAGAGCGTCTCGGCCTTGGCGGCTGTGGCCGCCGCCGCTGACGTGGGCGCCAGCGCGCCCATCGTCAGCGCAGTGATCAACGCGCAGGCGCTGATGAGGCAGCCGAGGGGTCTCACTTCGTCTGCACCCGCTTGCGCAGGGCTCCGAGCCCCATCCAGGCCAGCATGCCGAGCCCGACGAACGGGAACAGCACGATGTAGGCGAGGCTGACGAACGGCGCCGCGATGAACAGCCCGACGTTGCGCAGGAAGCGACCCGCGCCGGCGCCGACCTCTGCCCACGTCGCCTCCGGCTCGTCGTTCGCCGCGCTCGAAACGACCGGTTCGGCCTTGGCAGGCACTTCGACGATCTCGACCCGCGCCGGTTTCGCTGCGACCGGCAAACCGAGCGGTACCGCTACGGCGGCCGCCTGAGCCACCGGCGCGGCTGCGGCCTGAAGTGCTTCGCGGGCACTGGCCTCGATCGCATCCGAGGACAGCGGCTTGTGCAGGAAGGCGGTCACGCCGACTTGCTTCGCACGCGCCTGTGCGTCGGCGGTGCCGTAGCCGGTGACGATCACCACCGGCATCCAGGGTTGACGTGCCTTGATCTCGGCGGCCACGTCGATCCCATCCATGCCTGGCATGCGAATGTCAGTGAAGACCATGTCGTAGTCCTCACGCGCCATGCGATCCAGAGCCTCCTGCCCGTTGGCCGCGGTGATCACCGCATATCCTCTTTCGGACAGAACGCGGTCGAAACTGCGACCGACCACGGGGTCGTCGTCGACGACCAGAACTTTCTTATGAAGCGCTGACATGGTTCTCTCCCTTGTTGCAGAAGCAAGCCTCCGCGACTGCGCCGCCATTGCTGGTGCGCTGCTCGCGGCGCAGCAACCATCGCTGCCGCGAAAGTGCCCGGCGCGTAGCGACGAGCACGTCCTCGGCTTCGACCGGCTTGGCGAGGTAATCAAAGGCCCCGGCCTGCACCGCCTGTTTGACGGATTCGATGCTCGGAAAACCAGTGATCACCACCACCTCGCTGCGCGGCCATCCGGCCTTGATCTTGCGAAGCACGCTGATTCCGTCTTCGCCCGGCATGCGCAGATCGAGCAGCACGACATCGAACTGCTCGCGGACCATTGCGTTCAGTGCCGCGGCACCGTCGTTCGCTGTGCGCGTCCGGCAGTGATCGCCGGACAACAGCCGGTCGAAACCGCGTCGAATGACCGCTTCGTCGTCAACGATCAGGATGCGAGGCAAATTTTTCATTTCCGTCTGCCGTCTGATCTGTCGGATGCCGCTCATTCGATTTGCCGCTCTTGTCTTCATTCCACGCAAGTGGCGTGCCAGCAGCGGAGCACAAGGCACGCCGGCGCCAACAAAGCCTTGGTCGTCAGATAGATACGCGTGTCCACGGCTCGAATTGCGACTGCGACGGCGAGGCTGTTACGGAACTGTCTTGCGTGTGTTTTTCAGGCATCGTGATCGCGCCCGTGCGCAAGTGCGTCCTTTAATCAATCGCTTGGCGCCCGCGCCGGGTGCCTGAAAATCTGATCGGCGCTTATCGCGCCTGATCAGCGTCGCCGCAGGCCACGGCGCAGGCGCGCGAAGTGCTTCTTGCCGTCGATTCAACCGGCGCGCTACCGGCGCGGCTGCTAGGGTTGGTTCGACCGAGGCGATCTCAGATTCATGGTCCCGGCCGTGGCGACTTCGGCCGTTCTGCATGCGCGATGCCGCGGTGGCCTGACCGCGCGGCGACGCAAGTGCGGGCGATCGCCAGCGGCCAAGGCGCGCGCCTGCTGCAGGACCCTCCACTCCGGCGACCTGCCGGTATTCGACGAAAGCCGATCAGAACCGGTCCATCCTGGATGTAACTGAATCCGTTACAGGCAACCGTCGGGATCCGAATTTTTTGACGACTGTCAAGCAGCCACCAGAGGGCGCCGCGCATGCTCTGCGCCACTTGCGCACGCGCGATGCCGTGCGTCCGTCTGGTGTGAGGGGAGGCAGTCATGGGCGAGACCTTCTACGACTTGCTGCGTCGGCAGGGCATCACGCGCCGCAGTTTCCTCAAGTACTGCAGCCTGACAGCCGCCTCGCTCGGACTCAGCCCGGCGCAGGCGCAGCAGATGGCGGCCGCGTTGCAGAGCAAGCCGCGGCTGCCGGTGGTCTGGCTGCACGGCCTGGAGTGCACCTGCTGCACGGAATCGTTCATTCGCTCGGCGCACCCGCTGGCAAAAGACGTCGTGCTGTCGATGATCTCGCTCGACTACGACGACACGATCATGGCCGCCGCCGGACATCAGGCCGAAGCGGCGCTCGAGGACACGATCACCAGGTACAAGGGCAATTACATCCTGGCCGTCGAGGGCAATCCGCCGCTCGCCAACGACGGCATGTTCTGCATGCCCGGCGGCAGACCGTTCGTCGAGAAGGTCAGGCACGTGGCCAAGGACGCCAAGGCAGTGATCGCGTGGGGCTCATGCGCCAGCTGGGGCTGCGTGCAGGCCGCGAAGCCCAATCCGACCCATGCGGTACCGATCGACAAGGTGATCGTCGGCAAGCCGATCATCAAGGTACCGGGCTGCCCGCCGATTGCCGAAGTGATGAGCGGCGTGGTCACCTATGTGGCCGCCTTCGACCGCATTCCCGATCTTGACCGGCAGGGCCGGCCAAAGATGTTCTACAGCCAACGGATCCACGACAAGTGCTACCGCCGGCCGCACTTCGATGCCGGCCAGTTCGTCGAGGCCTGGGACGACGAGGGCGCCCGCAAGGGCTACTGCCTGTACAAGGTCGGCTGCAAGGGCCCGACGACCTACAACGCCTGCTCGACCACGCGCTGGAACGAGGGCGTGAGCTTCCCGATCGGCTCGGGGCACGGCTGCATCGGCTGCTCGGAAGACGGATTCTGGGACAAGGGCTCGTTCTACGACCGGCTCACCAACATCAAGGAGTTCGGCGTCGAAGCCAATGCCGACAAGGTGGGCGTGGTGG
Organism: Burkholderiales bacterium; assembly: GCA_024641225.1. GTDB lineage: Bacteria > Pseudomonadota > Gammaproteobacteria > Burkholderiales > Burkholderiaceae_F > JADJWR01. The sequence continues at coordinate 6,007 of JAHEDN010000020.1, forward strand.
CGGCGGGTGTGGTCGGCGCGGCGATCGTGGCGCACGCGGCAGTCAGCGCGATCCAGAGGGCCGCGGCCGGCAGGTCGCACCAGTCGCGATCGTCGATCAAGGTGGAGGACTAGGCGATGCCGGTCATCGAAACGCAGGGCTTCAAGCTGGACAACTCCGGCAAGCGCGTGGTGGTCGACCCGATCACCCGCATCGAGGGTCATCTGCGCGTCGAGGTCAACCTCGATGCCAACAACGTGATCAGCAACGCGGTGTCGACCGGCACCATGTGGCGTGGGCTGGAGGTCATCCTCAAGGGCCGCGACCCGCGCGACGCCTGGGCGTTCACCGAGCGGATCTGCGGCGTCTGTACCGGCGTGCACGCGCTGGCCTCGGTGCGCTGCGTCGAGGACGCACTGAAGATCAGGATCCCCGACAACGCCAACATCATCCGCAACCTGATGCACGCGACGCTGTACGCGCACGATCATCTGGTGCACTTCTACCACCTGCACGCGCTCGACTGGGTCGATGTGGTCTCTGCGCTGTCGGCCGATCCGAAGAAGACCTCCGAACTTGCGCAGGCGATTTCCAGCTGGCCGATGTCGTCGCCCGGCTATTACCGAGACCTGCAATCGCGGCTGAAGAAGTTCGTCGAGAGTGGCCAGCTCGGCCCATTCAAGAACGGCTACTGGGGCCACCCGGCCTACAAGCTGCCGCCGGAGGCCAACCTGATGGCGGTCGGGCATTACCTTGAGGCGCTCGACTTCCAGAAGGAGATCGTCAAGATCCAGACCATTTTCGGCGGCAAGAATCCGCACCCGAACTGGCTGGTCGGCGGCGTGCCGTGCTCGATCAACGTCGACGGCGTCGGCGCCGTGGGCGCGATCAACATCGAGCGGCTGAACATGGTGTCGAAGATCATCGACGACACCATCGCCTTCATCGACAACGTCTACATTCCCGACCTGCTGGCGATTGCCTCGTTCTACAAGGACTGGGGCGCGATCGGCGGCGGCATCTCGAGCCAGAACCTGCTCTGCTACGGCGAGTTCCCCGACATCGCCAACGACGACTCGAACAAGAGCCTGTTGATGCCGCGCGGCGCGATCCTCGGCGGCAACCTGAAGGAGATCCACCCGGTCGACCTGAAGGACCCGTCGCTGATCCAGGAGTTCGTGACGCACAGCTGGTACAAGTATCCGGACGAGAGCAAGGGCCTGCATCCGTGGGGCGGCATCACCGAGCCGAACTTCGTGCTCGGCAAGGGCACCAAGGGCACTGGCACCGCGATAGACAACCTCGACGAAAGCGCCAAGTACTCGTGGGTCAAGTCGCCGCGCTTCAAGGGCCAGCCGATGGAGGTCGGCCCGCTGGCCCGGTACGTCACCTACTACGCGATGGGGCTCCCGGAGTTCAAGGAACCCGTCGACATGGTGCTGAAAAAGCTCGACGTGCCGGTCGCGGCGCTGTTCTCAACGCTCGGCCGCACGGCGGCGCGCGGGCTCGAGTGCTCGTGGGCGGCGCACAAGATGAAGTACTTCTTCAACAAGCTGATGGCCAACATCAAGGCCGGCAACACGGCGACCGCCAACGTCGAGCAGTGGGAGCCGCGCACCTGGCCGTCGGATGCCCGCGGCGTCGGTTACTGCGAGGCGCCGCGCGGCGCGCTGGGGCACTGGATCCGGATCCGCAACACCAAGATCGACAACTACCAGTGCATCGTGCCGACGACGTGGAACGCCGGCCCGCGCGATCCGAAGAACCAGATCGGCGCGTACGAGGCCTCGCTGATGAACACCAAGATGGCGGTGCCCGACCAGCCTCTGGAGATCATCCGCACGATCCACAGTTTCGACCCGTGTCTGGCCTGTGCCACGCACGTGATCTCACCCGAGGGCGAAGAGATCACCCGTGTGACGGTCCGCTAGCGAAGGAGGCGGCTCATGGCAACAGCTCTCGGCGGCAGTCCGAATGCGGTCTACGTGTGGGAAGCGCCGGTGCGCGCATGGCACTGGCTGACGGCGCTGTGCATGGTCGCCCTGGCGGTGACGGGCTACTTGATCGGCAGCCCGCTGCCGTCTGTGCCGGGCGAAGCTTCCGACAACTTCCTGATGGGCTACATCCGTTTCGTGCATTTCTCGGCCGGCTACATCTTTGCGGTGATTTTCGTGCTGCGCGTGTACTGGGCCTTCGTCGGCAACAAGTACTCACGCGGGCTGTTTGCCTTGCCCGTGAAGATCCTGCAACCCGGCTGGTGGAAGGGCCTGATCGACCTGCTTACGTACTACACGTTCGTCCGTGACAAGCGCTACGTTTACCTCGGCCACAATCCGATGGCGATGGCAGCGATGTTCCTGATGTTCCTGCTCGGCTCGATCTTCATGATCTTCAGCGGCCTGGCGTTGTACGGCGAAGGGGCCGGCATGGCCAGCTGGCAGTTCCGCTGGTTCACGTCGTGGTTGCAGCCCTTGATCGGTGACAGCCAGGCCCTGCATACCTGGCACCACGTGGGCATGTGGTACCTGATCGTCTTCACGATCATCCACGTCTACCTGGTGATCCGTGAGGACATCTTCCTTCACGAGACCGTCATCAGCACGATGATCAACGGCTGGCGCGTCCCGAAACCCTGAACTCCATGATGACGGCCTTGCGCACCAAAGCGACGGCGCGGAGACCCGCCGCCACCGATGCGTCCCGTTCGCCACGCGCTCACCGGTTGGCATCGCGACGAACCCCGGTCCACCCGGGTTACTTTCTCGATACCCGTTTTCTCAAGCCACTCGGAATCACGCAGCAGGCGCTGGCCACGTCGCTCGGCATTTCGCGGCGACGGGTCAACGAGCTGATCCGCGGCCATCGCGGCATCACTGCCGACACCGCGGTGCGTCTGGCGCGTTTCTTCGGCAACGAAGCGACGTTCTGGATGCAGCTTCAATGCGACTGGGACCTGCACGAAGCAGCCAAGCGGTTGGGGCTCTGACGGCCTGAGTTCCCGCAGCCGGAGGCTTCCGCGAAGGCGGCTTCCGGGGCGGCCCTGCCGCTGATGCGGCAAAGCCCCCATGGCGAGTCGAGAAGTCGGTCCGCGCTTTGACTCATGTCAACGTACGAAAATCGGCCGCGCTTAACGTCCGGCCATTCTCTTTTTGTTACGGATGTCGTAACACCATGGCCGGTTCGGACGGGAATGCGGATGCCCTCGGCGGCGCGCTGGTGCTCGGCATCGGCAACGTGCTGTGGGCCGATGAAGGCTTCGGCGTGCGCGCTGTCGAGGCGCTGCACGACGCCTACGCGTTCCCCGAGACGGTTGAACTGCTGGACGGCGGCACGCAGGGCCTGAACCTGCTCGAACCAGTGGTCAGCCGCGGCGCGGTGCTGGTGTTCGATGCGATCGACTATGGGCTTCAGCCCGGCAGCCTGCGCGTGCTGCGTGATCGGGAGGTTCCGGTGTGGGCCGGGACCAAGATGAGCCTGCACCAGCAGAGTTTCCAGGAACTGCTGGCCATCGCCGACCTGCAGGGACGCTTCCCGCTCAGGCTGACGCTGATCGGCGTGCAGCCCGAGCGGCTGGCTGATTTCGGCGGCAGCCTCAGCGAGAGCGTCAGGGAACGCCTGCCACTGGCCGTCGAACTGGCGGTTCTCGAACTGGTGCGGTGGGGCTTTTCTCCGCGGTCGCGCGGCGACGAAGCGCCGGAGCGGCTCAATTCCGAGGCGCTGTCGCTCAATGCCTACGAATCCGGTCGGCCGGACGCCTCCGCAGCTTGCCGGGTCGGCGACGCGCGATTCCTGAATCGACGTCACGAACTGGAGTCGCGCTGATGTGCATCGGTGTGCCCATGCGGATCGAAAGCGGCGACGGCGTCATCGCCGTGGCATTGAGCGAGTCCGCCGACGGGGCGGTCGAGCGCAACACGATCGACATGATGATCGTGGGGGCACAGCCGCCGGGCACTTGGGTGCTCGCCTTTCACGGCGCCGCCCGGCGCGTGCTCGACCCGCTCGAGGCGCGCCAGATCCGAGATGCGCTGGCCGCGCTCGCCATTGCGCTCGATTCGGACTCAGCCGCGCCGCCAAACGCAGCGCTCGACGTGCTGTTCGCCGATCTCGTCGACCGCGAACCGCAGTTGCCGGAACACCTGCGCACGAGCTGAGCGGGGACCGAGAAAATGGGTGTCGAAGCTGCAAGGAGCACCGCTACCCCGCGTTCGATGCATCCGCTGCTCGAGCGCCTGCTCGACCTGGCCGCCGCGACCGCACTCGAACCCGGCGAATTCGACGCGTGGGCCGGCGAGCGGGGGGCGGCGCTGCTCGTGTTCACCGAAGATCCGGCGCTCTACCGCGAGACCCTCGACCTGGCGGTCATCGTGGCGGAACTCGTCCAGGCGTTTGCCGGCCGTTTCCGCACCGGGGTCCTGCTGCCGGCGGCCGCGCGCGCACTGGCGTCGCGTTACGGATTCCGTCGCTGGCCGGCACTCGTGTTGCTCAGGGATGGCAGCTATGTCGGCACCATCGACGGCCTGCGCGACTGGCAGGTCTACGTTGATGAACTGTCGCGCCTGCTCGAGTCCGAGCCGACACGCGCCCCGACGGTGGGCATCGCCGTCACCGCCGAGGTCGATCGGGCCGGGCGCGGCTGCCACTGATTGTCGAACAGAACCCGTTGCGAGAAGAACACGATGAAGGAATTTCCGATTCCCGTACGCACGTCGCCTGACGTGCTCGGTCCCGGGTCGCAGACCGCCGAAGGCGAAGGATTCAGCTACGCGCCCTTCCCGCGCGACGTGCCGACCTTCTCGATGCCGCAGGTGCCCGAGGGCGCCGACGCGGCGAGTCTCGGCACGGCCCACAGGCTGCTGGCGCGCTTCGTCGACCAGATGGATGGCGGCGCGCCGCGAGTCGAGCTTTCGGCGCTGCCGGCGAGCGTGGTGCGGGTGCTGAACGAGTCGCTGGGGGAGGGCGAAGTCTGCGTGCGCATCGCCACGCGAAATGGCGACGGTGCCGAGATCCGCATCCAGGAGACGGTCTTTGCCGGCGTCTGGCGCGAGCAGCATCTTCGTGCCGACGGCGGCCGCGAGCACGACTGGCTGCTCGCCTGCCCGGTGCCGCCGGTGGCAATCGAGCGCGCGCAGCGTGCTGCGACCACCCATCTGCCGCCGTTCGAAATTCTGCGCGGCGCAATGAACTCGCCGGCGCTGCTGACCGAGATTCGCGAGCAGGTGCTGCATTTCCGGCCCGGCCAGCCGCCGCACGTGATCAACCTGACGCTGCTGCCGCTGACTGCAGAGGACCAGGCGGTGCTCGAGCAGGCCGCACCGGCCGGGCCGGTCGCGATCCTGTCGCGCGGCTTCGGCAACTGCCGGATCACTTCGACGACGCTGCGCAACCTGTGGCGCGTGCAGTACTTCAACAGCATGCAGACGCTGATCCTCAACACGCTCGAGGTGGTCGAGGTGCCCGAAGTGGCGATGGCCGCGGCCGACGATCTTGCCGACAGCCGCGAACGGATGCGCGAGCTGCTCGAGTGGATGGGTGAAAGCGGATCCGCGTGACCGAGCCGGCCGATGGGCACCGAAGCGGGCGCACGGCTCGAATGCAAGGTCTGCTGGTATGTCTACGATCCGGCCGTCGGCGACCCGGTCTGGCAGATCGCGCCCGGAACCGCGTTTGCCGACCTGCCGCCGCACTGGACCTGTCCGAACTGCGCCACTGAACAGAGCGGGTTTCTGCGCCTTGGCGATGACTGACCGCACCACTCCCTTCGACGCTGACGCAGCCGCAATGGCCGCGCGAGTGCAGTCCGCCTTCGAGCGCGTGCAGCGCGAGCGGATGACGGGGCTGCCGTTCGTCAACGAAACGCTGCGCGTCGAACTGGTCGGCCTGCATCGCTGGCGCGGCCTGTGGCTGGGGGTGCTGATCACGCCGTGGTTCATGAACCTGATGCTGCTGCCGGGTGACGGCGGGGGCGGCAACGACGACCCGCCGCCGGCGCGCTGGCCCGCCGTGCAGACGGGCGACTACGCCCGCTTCGCCTTCCCGGCCGGGGTGCTGAGCTTTCTCGCCGGACATGAGGGCGAGGCCGGCGACTATCTTGCGTGCTCGCTGTTCTCGCCGATGTTCGAGTTCGCCGACCATGAGGCGGCAAGGCAGACCGCCGAGGCCTGCCTCGCGGCGCTGTTCGAGCCCACCGCGTCAGCGACGCCGGCAGATGCGCCGGAAGAAGGGGTCGCAGCGCCCGCCGTGGTGAGCAAACGAGATTTCCTGGGCGGCCGCTGGCATTCGCCAACGGCCGCGACGCCTTCCTCGGAACGATGATGGCTTCGCCCGATCTGGCGGGTGAACTGAACGTGGCGGTCGAGGTGCGCGACGGCCGTGTGCGGCAGGTGCGCATTGACTCGACGCGGCCGCAGCTGGCCAGCAGATTGCTGGCAGGAAGGACTGCCGCCGAGGCGGTCGCCATGGTGCCGCAGCTGTTCTCGATCTGCGGCAAGTCGCAGCATGTCGCCGCCGAGCTGGCGCTGGCGGCGGCGCGCGGCGACGCGCGCACAGCCGATGCCGCGCAGGTACGCCGCGTCGAGGCCGAGATGGCGCAGGAGTACCTTTGGCGCGCGCTGATCGACTGGACGCGCGCGGTCGGTGGCGAAGCCGACGCAACGACGCTCGCCGCCGCCCGCTCGGCACTGGCGCACGATGACCGCGAACTGCTGCGGGTGATCGTCGAGCGTGACGTGCTGGGCGCCGACGCACGACAGTGGTACGAGCATGAGCACGTGCCCGATTTCGAGATCTGGATCACGCGCGGTGTCACCGCTGCCGCCCGCTTTCTCGGCCGCGTGCAGCGCGAAGGCTCGCGCCACGGTGCAAGCCGCGTGCCGCTGCTGCCGCGATTCGATACCGGCGACACTGCACAACGGATCGTCACGCGGCTCGACGTCGACCCCGACTTCGAGCGCCTGCCGACGTTCGATGGCCATCCCGCCGAAACCGGAGCGATCGCCCGCCTGCAGGGGCAGCCGCTGGTGGCCTCGCTCGGAAACGTATTCGGCCATTCGACTCTGGTGCGATTCGCGGCGCGTCTGTCCGAGCTGGCGCGGCTGGCCAGCGGCGATCCGGCGCCCGCGCCTCTGGCGGGCAGCCTGCGGCTCGGCGACGGGCGCGGGCTCGGCTGGGTCGAGACCGCGCGCGGCCTGCTGCTGCACCGGATCGATCTCGACGGGGACCGCGTCGGCCGCTACCGCATCGTTGCGCCGACCGAATGGAACTTCCACCCGCATGGAGCGCTGGCAGCAGCCACCCTTGACGTGCACGAACTGAGCGCGGCCGATCTCGAGCGGCGCACCGAATGGCTGCTGCAGTCGCTCGACCCCTGCGTCGCATACCGGCTGAAAGTCGACCATGCATGAGATGTCACTCGCCGAAGGAGTGATCGTCGTGGTGCAGGACGCCGCCCGTGGGCACCAGCCCTGCACGGTGCGCACCGTGCGGCTGGAAATCGGCGCGCTGGCGGCGGTCGAGTGCGAGGCGCTGCGGTTCGCTTTCGAGGTAGTCAAGCGCGGCTCGGTGGCGGAGGGCGCGCAGCTCGACATCGTTGAGGTGCCGGGCAGTGCCTGGTGCATGCAGTGCTCGCGCAACGTGGCGATCGGCGCGCGCGGCGAGCCCTGCCCGGCGTGCGGCAGCTGGCAGCTCCAGGTCACCGGCGGCGACCAGATGCGCGTCCGCGAACTCGAACTGACCTGAGGATTTGGAAATGTGCACCACTTGCGGCTGCGGTAGCGGTGAGACCCGGATCGAAGGCGAGGACGAGCACACGCACGTGCACGCCGATGGCACGATGCATTCGCATCAACACGCGCACGACCATGGCCACGAAGGCCACGACCCCGCGCATCACGAGCATTACCACCATCACGTCCACGAGCACGAGCACGAGCATTCAGATGGCACGCGGCATGTGCACGCGCACGACCATGTCCACGGGCCGGGCCACGATCATCCGCACGAGCATCGACACGGCGAAGGACCTGCGCATTCGCACGCCCCGGGACTGTCGCAGGCGCAGAGGGTGAAGATCGAGCGAGACATCCTTGGCGCCAACAACGAGATCGCGGCCCGCATCCGGCGCAACCTCGAGGATGCCGGCATATTCGCACTGAACCTCGTCTCCAGTCCCGGCGCAGGCAAGACGACGCTGCTGGTCGAGACGATCCGCGCGCTTGGCGCGGAAACGCCGCTGGCGGTCATCGAGGGCGACCAGCAGACGTCGTTCGATGCCGACCGCATTCGCGCCACGGGATGCCGCGCGATCCAGGTCAACACCGGCAAGGGCTGTCACCTGGACGCGGCACAGGTCGAGCGCGCGCTGGCGACGCTATCGCCGGCCGAGGAGTCGGTGCTGTTCATCGAGAACGTCGGCAACCTGGTCTGCCCGTCGGCGTTCGATCTCGGCGAAGCCCACAAGGTGGTGGTGCTGTCGGTCACCGAGGGCGAGGACAAGCCGCTCAAGTATCCGGACATGTTCGCGGCCAGTTCGCTGCTGCTGCTTAACAAGGTCGACCTGCTGCCGCACGTCAGCTTCGACGTGAAGCGGGCGATCGAGTACGCGCGCCGCGTGCGTCCGGGCATCGAAGTCCTGCAGGT
>JAHEDN010000336.1 GCA_024641225.1 Burkholderiales bacterium
GGATGCGATTGGCATTGAATGCGAAGTAGCCGAATACGACCAGTGACAGCACGTATAGCGCCGCGTCGTACCAGGGCACCGCATCGCGGCGCGCGCGCGCCGTGGCCGGCAGGAACAGGAACACCAGCCCGACCAGCAGCGCGCAAAGCCAGTACAGGTAGGCGTTGTCGAGCAGCGTGTAGCCGACGAAGAAGCCGAGGTTCAGAATCTTGTTGAGCGCCAGGACGATCGCCGCCAGACCGCTCGTCCCGACGACCACGCGCCATCCCGGCGACAGGCTGCGGTGGCGCCGTTCGGCCGCGACGGGTTCAGGCTGTGGCGTCACGGGCGGCCGGGGGTGTCGTTGGGGAGGGCTGCGCCGACGTCAGGCTCGCGCAGCGCGGCACCAGGTCGTCGTTGCGGCGCTACCGCAGCCGGCGACCGTCGCCCCCGGCCCTTGATGGGCCGGGGACAGTCGCAAAGTGCGGACGCGGGTCCGCCTCACCAACTGGTGATGACCGGATCGAATCCCGCTTTCGTCAGCGCGTCGGCGCGCGCCTTCATCCAGGCCTGCTCGAACGCCTTGTCGTCGGCATGCGAGGCTGCCTGCACGGCTTTCCAGGCATCGGCCAGCACCTTCTGCCGCGCGATCAGGCGATCGTTGTGCGTCTGGTGCTCCGGCTTCCACAAGCCGCGCTCCTTCCAGTAGCGGATTGCGCCGTCGTGGAACGGGATCACCCAGGCGAAGTTCTGCCGGTCGACCGCCCAGCCGACATTGCCGGGAGCGGCGGCCTTGTAGTCATCGAAGGTGTCGACCATCGCCTTGGTCATCGCGTAGACCGTGTTGGCGTCGAGGCTGGCGTAGGACATCAGGATCGGATAGGGGTACGAGGCCGACTCGACCTTGTTGTCCTTGCTGAGGTCCGCGCCCTCGGCTCCCCAGAACGGGAAGAAGAACGGCGCGGTCTTGTTCATGCGCTCCCAGCCGGCCTTGTCCGTGTGCGAGATCACGGGGTAGACGAGGCCGCGCGGCGACTTGGCCAGCTGGTAGACCTTGCCGGAGATTGACGAGGCGAAGGCCGCGTCGGCCTGGCCGTTGATGACGCCGTCCATCGCGGCGCCGAAGCCGCCGAACTCGACTTTCTTGACGTCGTCCCAGGTCAGATTGGCGAAGGCGAGGATGGCCGTGATGTTCTGGTTCAGCGACGGCGAGCCGATGACCCAGGCCACGCGCTTGCCCTTCAGGTCGGCCACGGTCTTGATGCCGGCGTCCTTGGCGGCGACGACCGTCAGCACCTGGTCGGAGTTGTTGAGCATCAGGCCGCGGATCGGCTGCGGGCCCCAGGCCTTGGCACCGAACTCGAACACGCCTTCCTGCGCCAGGTAGCTGCCGCCCACGCCATTTGCGGAGAACTGCACCTGACCCTCGCGCACGGGCAGGGTGCGGGCGACGTCGCTCTTGCCTGGCAGCACGCGCAGGTTGACGCCGTAGCGCTGCTTCAGCGCGTTGCCGATGGCGACCGCCTGGTTGTAGCCGCCGGAGCCCACGTCGTACGCGCTCCACGCCAGCGTGGCCGGCAGTCCGGGTGGCGGCGCAGTCTGCGCAAGGCTCTGTGCGGCGGCCAGTGCCAGGCTGGATGCAGCGAGCGATCCGGCGGCCAACCTCAATAAGGGCGAACCGAGCTTCATAGGAGTCTCCTCTGTCTGGTCTTCGAATCGCTGCGCGGGTCGGCGACCCACGCAGCCCCCATCGCAGTTCACGACTTATGGTCTGAAGCGCATGAGGACACACCGGCCGGCGATCGTCAAGCGGTTTGTCGCCGGCGGGAGCCGGCGCACGGTCCGTCTGCTCAGTCGATGCCGCCTGCCGTGCCGCGCCAGTACTTGAACGTGCCCATCGCGCTGGCGATCAGTGCGCCGTCACCATCGATGACGCGCGCTTCGCAGGTGCACAGCGATCCTCCGGCGCTGAGTACGCGTCCTTCCGCGGTCAGCGGCCCGCGACCGGGCTTCACGAAGTGTGACGACATCTGCACCGTGACCACGGTGCCGGTCGGCGCCCCCGGCAGTGACGTCGCGGCGCGCGCCATCGCCACGTCGAGCAGCGTCATCAGCACGCCGCCGTGCGCGGCGGGCAGCCGGTTGCAGAATTCGTCCTTCAGTTCCGGCAGCAGCAGCCGCGAGCGGCCGGCGTCTGCCGGCTGCTGCTGCACCCCCAGCAGGCGCAGGAACGGGATCCGGTCGATCGGCACCTGGCTCATCGCGCGATCCTCCGTTTGCCGGATACCGGCACGCCAACAGCGAGCGCGAGAACGGCCTCGATGACGGCGAGGGCGTCGCAGGGCAATGCGCTCATGCGTTCGCCTCCCTGTCGCGAGCCGTCTGCTGCTCCTGCAGTGCGCGCCACATCACCTTGCCGGCGCCGGACTTCGGCAGCGATTCGACGAACTCGACGATGCGCGGGCTCTTGTAGGCGGCCATGTGCGCGTGCGACCAGTCGATGATGTCCTGTGCGCTCACCTTGCCTTTCTCCTGATGTTTGAGCACGACCACTGCCTTCACCGTTTCGCCGCGCCGCGCGTCGCGGGCGGCGATCACGCACGCCTCCTCGATGGCCGGGTGGTGGTACAGCAGCGCCTCGACCTCGGCCGGCCAGACCTTGTAGCCGGAGGCGTTGATCATGCGCTTGAGCCGGTCAGCCATGAAGAAGTAGCCGTCCGCGTCGACGTAGCCGAGGTCGCCGCTGCGCAGGAAGCGCTTGCCGTCGATGTCGACGAACGCCTCGCGGGTGGCCCGCTCGTTGCGCCAGTAGCCCTCCATCACCTGCGGCCCGTGCATGACGATCTCGCCGGTCTCGCCGGCCGGCAACTCGCGCAGCGTATCGGGGTCGATCACGCGCGAGTCCACGTCGAACAGCGGCATGCCCAGGCACTGCGCCTTTGGCCGCTGCGGTGGATTCAGGTGCGTCGCGGCCATCGTCTCGGTCATGCCGTAGCCCTCGACGTAGTCCAGCCCGGTCAGCGCCTTCAGTTTGCGGCAGATCGCCTCGGGCATCGCAGCACCGCCGCCGCGGATGCCGGCGAGGCTCGACAGGTCGTAGTCGCCGAGATTCGGATTGGCGAGGAAGTCGATCAGCATCGTCGAGATCGTCTGCCACACCGTCACCCGGTAACGCTGGATGCAGGCCGCCGCGGCGTCACGGTTCCAGCGCGGCAGCACGACGATCGTCGCGCCGATGTACAGCGGCCCGCCGAGGCTGCCGCTCATCCCCGTGACGTGGAAGAACGGCAGCGCCGACAGGTACACCGCGTCCTGAGTTCGGCCGAACCAGTTGACGCCGCCGACCGACGTCGTCATCACGGTCCGATGCGTGTGCATGCAGCCTTTCGGCTGGCCGGTGGTGCCCGACGTGTAGGGCAGCACGGCAAGGTCGTCCGCCCCTGCCGTCATCGGTCCCGGCACGCGTCCGGCAGCGAGCATGTCGGTCCAGGCGGTCAACCCTGCGCCGTCAAGTGTCCGGCGGGGAGCCGCGACGAATTCGGGCACCGCCAGTTCGGTGGGGCGTTGCAGGTAGTCGCTGTAGGTGGCGACGATCGCCTGCCGCAGACCTGTCCCGTCGGCCGGCGGCTGGCCGAGCAGGGGCTGCAGTTCCGGCAGCAGGTCCTGCGCCACGAAGGCCACGCGCGCGCCGCTGTCGGCGATGCAATGACGCAGCTCCTCGGTCCTGTTCATCGGGTTGACCGGCACGACCACCGCGTCGGCGCGCAGGATGCCGTAGTAGGCCAGCGCCCATTGCGGGCTGTTCTGCATGTACAGGAGCACGCGATCGCCGGCCCGCACGCCGCAGTCGTGCGCCAGGAAACCGGCGATGTGCTCGGCCTCACGGCGGAACCCGGCAAACGTCACTTCGGTGTCGTAGAAGACGAGGAAAGGCTTGTCCGGATAGCGCGCCGCCGATACTTCGGCGTTGAAGAAGAGATTCGTCTGCGGCACTGTCAGGTGCC
>JAHEDN010000337.1 GCA_024641225.1 Burkholderiales bacterium
GCGCAAGCAGGCGGACTGAGCAGTGACGCCCCTGCGCTGACCGACAAGACGTCCCGGCGCTGATCGGCAGGCGGTGAATGGGCGGAGCGCGAAGCGAACGCGTGCTCCGCCCCAACCCCCGCCAACTGCGTCTCGCCGTTAGCCCTCGTTACTGATCGCCGACGAGGTCCCGATATGCGTGCCAAGTCGCATGTCCGACGACTGGCACGGCAATCAGGAGGCCGAAGAAAAGCGTGGCGAAGCCTGCGCCGACGAGCAGCACGATCAATGCGGCCCAGATCGCGAGCGGCAACGGGTTGGCAGCCAGCGTGCGCACGCTCGTGATGGCCGCAACCACCGTGTCCGTACCGCGCGCCAGCATCAGCGGCACCGATACCACGCTTAGGGCGAACACGATGATGGCGAACACGGCGCCGACCGCGAAGTACGTCAGCACGAAGTCCAAGTGTTCGATGCTCGCCACGCGGCCGAGGAAGCCGGACAGGCTGGGCATGCCGGATGAGAAGAACAAAGCGAACGTCACCAGCGAGGCGCGCGCCCATACCAGCAGCACGACAGTCAGGATCAGGGCAAACAGCGAGAAGGCGCCGAGATTGGCGCGCCAGGCGGTCATCGTCTGGGCAAGTTTGACCGGCTTGCCTGTCATGAGTTGCCGGCTGATGTCGTAAAGGCCCGTGCACAGAAATGGGCCGAGGAGCAGAAAGCCGGCGGCCAGCGCCGAGGTGTACTCGTGAGCATGGCGAAAGACGAAGTAGATCAGCCAGCCCATCAGCGCGAACGCCGCCCCGTAAAAGAGGCTGGCCGTGGGGGCCGCGCGCAGGTCGCGCCAGCCCGCGGCTATCCATCGCAGCGGCGCTCCGCACTCGACCTGCAGGACCGGCGGGAACGGCGATGCACGCGGGTCCGTGACTGGGTCCGAAGATGTAGTCGGCGGCGTCGGGTCTCGGTCGGTCATGTCGGATCTAATGCAAGGTTTCGCCTGTAGCCAAGGCGCGTGCATTCTCCTGCGAGCCGTTGCCCATGACCAGCAGCAGTGATGTCGCAATGCAGCAGGCGGCAGCTACAATTGTCGGATCATGCTCAGGCAACGAACGCTAAAGAGAATCGCCCGCACTGTAGGGATCGGGCTGCACAGCGGCACGAAGGTCGAGTTAGTGCTGCGGCCAGCAGCGGCCGACACCGGGATTGTGTTCCGGCGCGTCGACCTGGACCCGCCCGTCCAGATTGCGGCGAGCGCACTGGCCGTCGGCGACACACGAATGGCCTCGACCATAGAAAGCGAGGGCGTGCGCGTGGCCACCGTCGAGCACCTGATGAGTGCGCTATCTGGCCTGGGCATCGACAACTGCTTCATCGACGTCGATGCCGCCGAGATTCCCATCATGGATGGCAGCGCTGCAAGCTTCGTGTTCCTGCTGCAGGCGGCGGGCATCGAAGAACAGAACGCGGCCAAGCGCTTTGTTCGTGTACTCAAGACGGTCGAGGTCAAGGAGGGCGAGGGAAGGCAACTCAAGTGGGCGCGACTGTCGCCGCACTTCGGATTCAGGCTGCGATTTTCGATCGACTTCGATCACCCGGCGATCGATGCCACTGAGCAGGACGTGGAGGTGGATCTGGCGCAGGATCCGTATGTCAGCACAGTTGCGCGGGCGCGGACCTTCGGCTTCGTCAACGAGGTCGAGGCGCTGCGTGCCGCCGGGCTTGCCCTCGGCGGGAACTTCGAGAATGCGATCGTGATGGACGAATACCGCGTCCTGAATACCGACGGTCTTCGCTCGGGCGACGAATTCGCCAAGCACAAGATCCTTGATGCGATCGGCGACCTTTACCTGCTTGGCCGGCCGCTGATCGCCGCCTACTCGGCGCACAAGTCGGGGCACGCGCTCAACAACCAATTGTTGCGGGCGCTGCTGGCCGACTCGAGTGCTTACGAAGTGACCAGCTTCGAAGACGAGCATCGAGCGCCGGCAGCCTTCCGGCAACCGGCCTTCGCCACCTGAAAGCATGAGCGTTACCTTGACCTGCGCCGCGCTGCGGGCAGACACGCGGCAGAGCCGCCGCAGTGGCCACCCGCCTTACCCGTCCGGAGAAGGGTCGCTTTTCAGCTTCGCGCGCAAGGACGCCTGCAGGCGCAGGGCTGACTGGCGCAGCGGTGAGTCATGCAGTTCCCGAGCCAATTGGTCGGCAAACTTGAGCGCGGCAGCGCAGCTTGGCGCCGGCCGCGCGTCCGAAGGCGATGAACTTGCGGAGTTCGGGGCGCCAATATCGGTCTCCGAACGGGCACAAAGGCCGGGTTGAAGCCGAATCCGGATTCCAGTAACTTCCGGCAGGCGGTTCTGCAAGGCAATGGTAAGTGCCGCGGCGCGCTGTCTTAGCTTTGCCGCTTGTGACGAAGTGTTAACGGTGATGATCACCGTGCCCCGCTCGAGGGCGCAATGCGTCGGCGGCAGGGTATTTGGGGGGCCCGCTTCCCGGCTGAGTTCAGCGACCGTCAGCGAAATCTTGTCAAGCAAGCGGGCTTTATCGATCAAGCCGGCCAGCGCGCTGCCGGCCAAGGCGTCGGCAGCCGACTTATACGGCGGGATCATGGTAGGAGCTTCCGGCAGAAGGGCGCGGCCTGGCCGGGGAACAAGGCGATCGCAACGCGGGCTTCGGGTGATCGTGTAGAAGTGGAGGTTGCATAAGTGCAGATTATCGTGGTGGACAAGCGCCTGACGCGCGCTCGCACCGTGACGCTGAGCACGCGAATGTTTGCGATTGCCGTCGCCGGCCTTTGCGTGGCGGTATTGCTCTCCGTCATCGGCCTGTATGCGGTCACTTTCCGGGTTGCTGCCACGCTGGAAATTCCGTACGTTCGCGATCTGGCTTCTTCGCTTTTGCGCGACGAAATCGAACGTAATGAGCAGTTCATGCGCGATAACGTAACCGCGATGGCAAAGAGGCTTGGCGAGATGCAGGCTCAACTCATGAGGCTCGATGCGCTGGGTGAGCGAGTGGCGAAGCTTGCCGGCATCGGCCCCGAGGAATTCAATTTTCGCGATCTTCCCGGGCTCGGCGGCGCGGAGCCGAGAGATGCCCGCCCGCTGACGATGGGTCAGCTCAGCGATCAGGTCGATCGAGTGGCTCGGGGCGTGGAGTCACGGGCGGATTATCTTGACGTCGTCGAGTCGGAGTTGCTTTCGGCGCAGGTCCGTTCGGCTTTGCTGCCGCAGAACACGCCCGTGATGGCCGGATTCATCGGCTCCGGATTCGGCTCTCGGGTGGATCCGTTTTCCGGGCAGATGTCGATGCATGCGGGGCTGGACTTTGCGGCTCCGGTCGGCACGCCGATCCTGGCCGCGGCGGGCGGGGTGGTCTCGGCAGCGGAGGTCAATGCGGCGTTCGGCAACATGGTGGTGATCGATCATGGCAACGGTCTGCAGACCCTCTATGCGCATGCGTCCAAGCTCGACGTTCGTGCGGGTGAGATCGTGCGCAAAGGGCAGCAGATCGGTCGCGTCGGGTCGACTGGGCGATCTACCGGCTCGCACTTGCACTTCGAGGTCCACGTCAATGGCCGGCCGCAGAATCCAGCGCACTTCCTGAGCCGGCAGCGGGCGGACTCGCCGTTATCCGGGCTCAATCCGCGCCGGGGTTGACCGACGCCGCTGAGGCGGCTGAGCCAAGGCTGACATCCTTTCCGCCGACTGGCACCGGAAGGCTCGGCGAGTTGCTGTGACATACTCTACGGTCGCCCGCGTCGGTGGCCCTAGTCCCAGCGACGCAGATCCGCCTCGTTTGATTGCGCCGCCCAGGCACCAACGGCTCCGCGCGTCCAAGAAATTCCGCCATGCCCATGATCTCCGGTCTTCTTACACGAATCTTCGGAAGCCGCAACCAAAGGTTGCTCAAGCACTACCAGCGCGGCGTCGAGCGCATCAACGCCTTCGAGCCGCAGATCTCAGGCCTGACGGACGAGCAGCTGCAG